>ONTN01000072.1 GCA_900320765.1 uncultured Eubacteriales bacterium | reverse complement strand
CGGCGTCGACGGTCTCGGCGGCGGTGGCGGCGGTGGCGGATACAACGGTGTCATCGCGGCCAACGGCGGTAACGGCGGTTCGGGAACCGTCATTCTCGCCTTCACGGCGGCCGACTTGGCAATCGACCCGGTTCCCAGCCAGATCCTCGCTGCCGGCGGCGAGCTTCTGCGCGACGTCCGTCTCTTTGACGTTTACGAGGGGCCCGGCATACTGCCCGGCAAGCGCTCCACCGCATATTCAATGACGCTGAGAAGCGACGAGGGCACCCTCACCGACGACCACGCCGACGAGGTTATGGCGAACGTGCTCACGGCTCTGAGAGAAAAGCTCGGCGCCGAGAGAAGATAATCTATATATTATAATGTATAATTATGGCGGGGCTCTGCCCCGCCATAAAGCATATGAGGTGTTTTTATGAGCAATACCTTCACCGTCTCGTCCGTCACTCTGCCCGTTCGCCCGAGAGACGCGCACAAGGGTGATTTCGGGCGGGTGCTGATAATCGCAGGCAGCGTTCCTTACACGGGCGCGCCTTCTTTCGCCGCTAAGGGTGCGGTTAGAGCCGGAGCCGGTCTGGTATTCCTCGGCGTACCCCGCGATATCCACGCTATCGAGGCTGTAAAGAACGACGAGGCTATGGTCTTCCCCCTGCCCTCTGACTCCGAGGGTCGGCTTTCAATCGAGGCTTTGCCCAAAATCTTAGACAAACTTAAAAACTCTGACATTTGTCTAATTGGTCCCGGGCTCGGACTGAGCGAGGATACATTTAATATAGTATATTCGGTTATCGAGAACGCGGACTGCCCACTCGTTATCGATGCGGACGGCATAACCGCCGTTGCGCGGAATATAGTTATACTGGAAAGGGCGAAGAGCGATATCATTCTCACTCCGCACGAGGGCGAGTTTCTGCGGCTCGGCGGAAGCTTAGAGGCCGGAAAGGCCGAGGCAGCGAGGCGCTTTTCCGAAGAGCACGGCGCCGTTTTAGTTCTGAAGGGTCAGGGCACGGTGACGGCATTTCCGGACGGCGACTGCTATCTTAACACCACGGGGAACCCCGGGATGGCAAAGGGCGGCTCCGGCGACGTGCTCGCCGGCATCATAGCCGGCCTCGTTCCGCAGCTTCGCGACCTCAAGTCGGCAGTACCCGCGGCGGTTTTCCTCCACGGGAAAGCGGGCGATCTGGCAGCCGAGGCCTTGGGCGAATACGCTATGACCCCTTCCGATATACTGGGGTATCTGCCCTATGCCATGAGGTGATCATTTGAAAAAGCGCGCTTCCCTGCTTCTTTGCCTTTTGCTTCTCCTATCCTCCTGCTCGCGCGGGCCGGATGCCGGAGAGCTTGAGTCCCGCCTCCGCTCGGACTTTGCCTCGGCGCCATCAATAAAGCTGACTGCATCCGTCCGCGCAGACTACGGGGAGAGGGTGTACGATTTCGACCTCTGCTACGAGAGGACGGACGGCGGCGCGACCGTCACCATTCTCTCCCCCGGGAGCGTTGCGGGCATTTCGGCGCGGGTCGGAGAGGACGGGCTTACGCTTGAGTACGAAGGGGCTGAGGTTTACACCGGGGCGCTTACCGACGACGGACTCTCTCCCGCAGCCGCCCTTCCTCTCGCCGTTGACGCCTGGGGCGGCGGGCTTCTACTATCGGCGCGGATCGAGAGCGGGCTTTTAGTCTGCGAGCACTTTATATCCGAATCCGTCACCCTCGTATCGAGCTTCGATTCAGAGTCTCTCGTGCCCGTGTCGTCAGAGCTCATAAGCGGCGGGTATCGGACGCTCTTAATGGAATTCGGCGACGTCGTAATGTAGGCGTCTTATTCAAAATATCCAATCAGTTCTTGTTAATGCGGGGCTATATTCGATTATATTCACAAATTATGAATAATTATGAAATTATTCCTTGACATTCGTTCGCTTCGGGCATAGAATTGGCTCAGCAAACGAACCTGGAGGAATAATAAAATGGATAAAGCGAATATTAAGAAAATCGTCCTCGCCTATTCGGGCGGGCTTGACACTTCGATAATAATTCCCTGGCTCAAGGAGAATTACAACGATCCCGAGATCATCGCCGTATCCGGCAACGTCGGTCAGGCGGACGAGCTCGAGGGGCTTGAGGAGAAGGCTTTAAAGACCGGCGCCTCGAAGCTCTACGTTCTCGACCTCACCGAGGACTACGTGGATAACTACGTTATCCCCACGATGAAGGCCGGCGCAATGTACGAGGAATACCTGCTCGGCACGAGCACGGCGCGCCCCTGCATCGCGAAGGGTCTCGTCGAGATAGCTCTCAAAGAGGGCGCGGACGCCATCTGCCACGGCTGCACCGGAAAGGGCAACGATCAGGTGCGTTTTGAGCTTGCGATAAAGCATTTCGCCCCCGATATGCCCATCATCGCCCCCTGGCGTGAATGGAGCATAAAGAGCCGCGAGGAAGAGATCGACTACGCCGAGGCGCATAACGTGCCCCTCAAGATAAACCGCGAGACGAACTATTCAAAGGATAAGAACCTCTGGCATCTCTCGCACGAGGGTCTCGACCTTGAGGATACGGGAAACGAGCCCATGTACGAGAAGGAAGGCTTCCTTGAGATGGGCGTCTCCCCGATAATGGCTCCCGACGCTCCTACATACATCACCCTCGACTTCGAGCAGGGCGTTCCCGTTGCTCTTGACGGCGAAGCTATGAGCGCGAAGGAGATCATCCTTAAGCTGAATGAGGTCGGCGGCAAAAACGGCATCGGTCTTCTCGACATCGTTGAAAACAGGCTCGTCGGAATGAAGTGCCGCGGAGTTTACGAGACTCCGGGCGGCGCGATACTCTATAAGGCGCATTCCGTTCTCGAGACCCTCACCCTCGATAAGGACACCATGCACGAGAAGGCCAAGCTCGCGATAACCTTCGGCGAGCTCGTTTACAACGGCAAGTGGTTCTCTCCCCTGCGCGAGGCTCTCTCCGCCTTTGTGGACAAGACCCAGGAGCACGTTACCGGCACGGTGCGGCTCAAGCTCTACAAGGGCAATATGATAAACGCCGGCGTTTGGAGCCCCTATTCCCTCTACTCCGAGGATATAGCCACCTTCGGCGAGTCCGACTACGATCAGAAGGACGCTCAGGGCTTCATAAACCTCTACGGACTTTCCACCAAGGTTCAGGCTATGGTAAACGCTAAGCTTTCCTGATACTGACCCGTTGACTTTATAAGCAGTTTTTTGTATAATCAACGTGTAAAAACCGTTTTGCGGGCGCACGTGAAAATGCCTTTGTCGGATATACGGCCGAGGCGGCTTCACGGGCGCCTTTATAATTATAGGGGGATGGAAGATGAAAGTTGTTCTCAAGAACCTTACGAAGCGATTTCCGAACAGAAATAAAAAACTGCCTGACGTTATCGCCGTCAACGATTTTGACTTTGAAATACCGGACGGGAAGCTTATCGGCCTTCTCGGCCCCTCCGGCTGCGGAAAGAGCACGACGCTCAACCTGATTTCCGGCCTTGAAAAGCCTACCTCCGGCAGAGTGTTCTTCGGGGATACGGACGTTACGGAGCTGCCGCCGGAAAACAGGGGCGTCGGCCTCGTTTTCCAGAATTACGCCCTCTACCCGCATCTTACGGTGCGTCAGAACATACTCTTCCCGCTCCAGAACCTCAGGGGCGACAAGAAGCTCTCGAAGGAGGTCATGGAGGAGAAGGCTCTTGAGGCGGCAAAGCTCGTACAGATAGACTCTCTGATGGAGCGCAAGCCCTCCGAGCTCTCCGGCGGTCAGCAGCAGCGCGTCGCTATCGCCCGCGCTCTCGTCAAGATGCCGAGCGTGCTTTTGCTCGACGAGCCCCTATCAAACCTCGACGCCCGTCTCCGCCTTCAGACCCGCGAGGAGATCCGCCGCATACAGAACGAGACGGGGATAACCACGATTTTCGTCACCCACGATCAGGAGGAGGCCATGAGCATCTCCGACCTCATCGTAGTTATGAAGGACGGAGTGCTGCAGCAGATAGGAAAGCCGCAGGACGTCTATGACATGCCCGAAAATCTCTTCGTCGCCAAGTTCCTCGGCACTCCCGCCATCAACGTATTCGAGGGCGAGGTTAAGAACAGCCGCCTCTATATCGGCTGCGAGGACGTGCTCGCAGTTACGGGCGCGCCGGACGGGGAAGTCTGGGTCGGCATAAGGCCGGAGGGCTTTTCGCTCGACGAGGGCGGCGCCTTCAAAGCAAAGCTCGAGCGTGTCGAGGTCATGGGCCGCGATACCAGCGTCGTCTCAACGCACGAGGGCTGCGTTACCGGGAGCATCCGCTCCATCGTCCCCTCCGAGGAGAGGCCGGACGGGTCGGAGAAGACCGTCTCCTTCTCGCTCAAGCCCTTTAAGACGCACCTTTTCTCCAAGGATACGGAAGAGCGCATCCCCTTTTCCTATTGAGGTGGCGCGATGAAAAATAACATTAAGGGCTGGCTATATCTTCTGCCCGCCATACTCTTTCTGGGCGTGTTTATGGTATATCCCCTGATCGACGTTTTCGTCTACTCGTTTCAGGAGAATTACCAGTTCGTATCCCAGACCTATACGGGGGTAGGCGCCTACAACTACTCCTACGTTCTGCACGACGCCTCCTTTTTACAGGCGGTGAAGAACACGTTCATCCTCGTCATCGTAACCGTCCCGCTCTCAACGGGCTTTGCTCTTCTCATTTCGCTCGCTCTGAGCTCGGTGAAGAAGCTTAAAAACCTTTTCCAGACAGTCTATTTCCTGCCCTACGTTACGAACACCCTCGCCGTCGGCCTCGTCTTTATGCTCCTGTTCAAAGAGTCGGATCAGAGCCAGACGCACAGCCTTATCTCCACGATAATCGGGCTTTTCGGGCTCGAGCCCTTTGACTTCATCGACGGCCCTTACTGGGCAAATATGTTCGTGATGTGCTTTTACACGATATGGGTCGTCCTGCCCTTCAAGATACTCATTCTCACAAGCGCCCTCGCCTCCGTCAATCAGGATTACTACCGGGCGGCGAAGGTGGACGGGACGAGGCCCTTCCGCATCTTCACCCGCATCACTCTGCCTATGATAAGGCCGATGATATTCTACCTGATAATAACGGGCTTTATCGGCGCCTTTAAAGCGTATTCCGACGTGGTCGCCATTTTTGGAACCGATCTGAACCATGCGGGAGCTTCCGGAATGAACACGATAGTGGGCTACGTCTACGATATGCTCTACGGCTCCACGGGCGGCTACCCGAGCTACGCGTCTGCGGCGGCGATAATCCTATTCGTTATCGTGCTCACGATAACCACGATAAACCTTTCCATCAGCCGCAGGAACGCGCATAATTAAGGAGGTGAGAAAATGCCTGAGCTTTCGATCGACAAGCGGGCCGAGGCCCGCAAAAAAACCGTAAAGGTCCTTACCTACGTTCTCCTTATATTTTGGGCGATAATGGTCATTTTCCCCTTCTACTGGATGCTGCTGACCTCGGTAAAGACCACCGCCTCTTACGACAGCGAGGTGAGCCCCGTATTCTTCACAACGGAGCCGACGGCGGAAAACTATGAGAACGCCTTTACCGCCGTGCCACTCGCTAAGTATTTTCTGAACACGCTTATTTTTACCGTGGTAACTACGGTCGTTATGCTCGCCGTTATCACTCTCGCGGCCTTTGCCTTCGCGCGGTTGGAGTTTCGCGGGAAAAACCTTGTTTTCACCCTCTTCCTCGCGCTGATGATGATACCGAACGAGCTCGTCGTTATCACGAACTTCGTCACGATAACGAATCTCGAGCTGAGGAACACCTTTACCGGTCTTATCCTCCCCTCGATAACCAGCGTCTTCTATCTCTACCTGCTCAAGGAGAATTTCGAGCAGATACCGGACGAGCTGTATAAGGCCGCCAAGGTGGACGGCACCTCTGATTTCAAGTATCTCACCCGCGTTATGATCCCGATAGCGAGGCCCACTCTCGTGACTATAACCATCCTTAAGGTCATTGAGTGCTGGAACAGCTTTGTCTGGCCCCGCCTTATCACGGACGACCCGAATTACTACCTTGTTTCAAACGGAATACAGGAGCTGCGCGAGAACGGCCTCGGCAGAGCGAACGTGCCCGCTATGATGGCCGCCGTCGTTGTCGTCTCCGTGCCGCTCATCGTTCTCTTCCTCATCTTCCGCAATAAGATAATGGAGGGCGTTTCTAGAGGGGGCACGAAGGGATGAAAAAGCCGCTTCTTATCCTGCTTCTCATATTCGCCCTTCTTCTCACCGGCTGCCACGGCACGCTTAAGGCGGCTGATGCCTCCCCCGCCGCGGCGGATACGGACACGGACGCAAGTTCAGAGCCCGAAGAGGATCACGTTTCGCCCGTGCCGGAGAAATTCGACGAGTCGAAGAACTACTCCATCACCTTCTGGGCGAAGAACGACACGAATAAGACCCAGGTCGCCATCTATCAGAAGGCGATAGCAGATTTCGAGGCGCTTTACCCGAACGTAAATGTAAACCTCCGTCTCTACACGGATTACGGCACGATATACAACGACGTGATCACAAACATCGCCACCGGCACGACTCCGAACGTCGCCATAACCTACCCCGACCACATAGCGACCTATCTCACCGGAAACGACATCGTGACAAATCTCGACGACTTCTATACCGACGAGCGCTACGGCCTCGGCGGAAGCGAGCTTCGCTTCGACTCCCCCACGATGGACGAGGTCGTGCCCGAATTTTTGGCCGAATGTATGCTGGACGGCAGCTACTACGCCGTGCCCTATATGCGCTCGACCGAGGCCTGCTACGTTAACAAGACCTACGTTGAAAAGCTCGGCTTCACCCTGCCCGAGACCCTGACCTGGGATTTCGTGTGGGAGGTCTCCGAGGCCGCGGTCGCTAAGGACTCCGACGGGGTCTTCCTCGTAAACGGGCAGAAGACGATGATACCCTTCATCTAC
>ONTN01000190.1 GCA_900320765.1 uncultured Eubacteriales bacterium | reverse complement strand
AGGAATTCCTTATCATTAAAGTAAAGATTACCGTTGTCCAGGACGGTCTCGCCATCAAACTGCATGGAGACGTCCTTCAGCCTTATGAGTTCTTTTGACATTATCCTCCCCCTCATTTCCCGAATAATCTATCTATGCCATAATAAAGACATTAGCATAAATATACATATTATCTCATTAAAAGTCAAATGGAAAAACCGAAAAAACTGGCGAAATTTGGCGGCTCTACGGTGAATTCTTTGTTTAAAAGATAATTCAGGGCTCCTGCGTCTGTTTTGAACGAAAAAACGAGCTTATACGAGCAGAGCTGCTGGCCCTCCCCGTCCCTGTCCCTGCCGTATTTTCCATCGCCCATGAGGGGATGGCCAGCATGAGAAAACTGTGCCCTTATCTGGTGAGTGCGCCCCGTTAAAAGCTCGCACTCAACAAGGCTTTTTCCGTCCTTCACGGCGAGGGTGCGGTACCGCGTCGCCGCGCTCTTGGCGCCCTTTTTTGGCTCGTCCGAAACGTAGACCCTGTTGTTTTTCGCGTCCTTGAAAATATAGCCTGTCAGCGTTCCGCTTTTGGGCTCCATCACCCCGTGGATGGCGGCGAGGTACCGCTTGTCTATCTCCCTCGCCCTTATCTTCTCATCAAGTATCCTTAAAGCCTCGGCCGTCTTTGCGGCTATCACTATGCCCTGTGTATTTCGGTCGATGCGGTTAGCGAGGGCGGGAGCGAAGCTGTGCTCCTCTCTCGGCTTCCACTCTCCTTTTTGATAGAGGTACGCCTTTATATTTGAAATAAGCGTATTAACATCCCACTCCCCGGCGGAATGGCAGAGAACGCCGGGCTTTTTATCGCAGAGGATGATGTTCTCGTCCTCGTACACTATATCGAGGCGAGGCGTCGTTATCCTCAGGTATGCGTTATCCTCGGTCGGCTTTTCAAAAAACTCGTCGTTTATATAGAGCTCAAGCACGTCGCCCTCGGAGAGGCGCACGTCACGCTTTGAGCCCTTTCCGTTCAGCTTTATCCGCTTCAGCCTGATATATTTTTGAAGAAGGCTCTCCGGAAGGAGGGGCACCGCCTTTGATACGAAGCGGTCAAGCCTCTGCCCCGCGTCGTTTTTCCCTATTGTAAGAGTTTTCATCAGTATCAGTCCTTTTATGCGATGGGAAAATTATAGCATAATCCCTGTCTTTTGAAAAGGGCGCAAAAAAGCGGAGCGAGATACTCGCTCCGCCTGATTGTTCGGCAGCTTATTTATTGAATATATCGAAAATTGCTTTGAACGGATCATCATCGTCGTCCTGTGCGGGCTTCGCGGGCTCCTTTACGGGCTCGGGAGCGGCCTGAGTCTGCTGGACGGGCTCGGCGGCCTTCTTCTCGCCGGAGAAGAGAGCGGCGGGATCAACGGCTCTGCGGTCGGGATTCTTATAGCTGTTGGTGGGCTTCTCATCGAAGCGGGTGGCAATGACGGTCACGCGCATCTCATCGTCCATAGTCTCATCGAAGGTGGCGCCGAAGATGATGTTTGCGTCGGGATGGGCGGCCTCCTGAACGAGGCTCGCTGCCGCCTCAACGTCGTCAAGGCCGATATCCATAGAGCCGGTGATGTTGACGAGAACACCGCGTGCGCCGTTGATGCTGGTCTCCATAAGCGGGCTGGAAACGGCGGCGCGGGCGGCCTCCTCGGCCTTGCCCTTGCCTGCGGCGTGACCCACGCCCATGTGAGCGTAGCCTGCGTCCTTCATTATCGCGGTAACGTCCGCGAAGTCGAGGTTTATAAAGCCGGTATTCTTAATTAGCTCGGAGATGGAGTTCACCGCCTGGAGAAGAACGTCGTCCGCTATCTCAAAGGCGTTTGCAAAGGTGAGCTTCTGATCGGTGGCGTGCTTTAATCTGTCGTTCGGTATTATGAGAAGGGCGTCGACCTTGGAGAGAAGGTTGGAGATGCCCTCGTTAGCCTGATCCATGCGGCGCTTGCCCTCGAAGCTGAAGGGCTTAGTTACTACGCCGACGGTGAGGATGCCCTGCTCGCGGGCGATATCGGCGACTACGGGAGAGGCGCCCGTTCCGGTGCCGCCGCCCATACCGGCGGCTATGAATACCATATCGGTATTCTCGAGGATCTGAGCGATATTGTTGCGGCTTTCCTCAGCGGCCTTTTTGCCGACGTCGGGATTGGCTCCGGCGCCCTGGCCGTGCGTCAGCTTTTCGCCGATCTGGACCTTCTGGTCGGC
>ONTN01000120.1:5343-14107 GCA_900320765.1 uncultured Eubacteriales bacterium | reverse complement strand
TTCAACAGTAGCCATTGCCATTGATTTGCGAAGGCGGATTGCATATTGTGCCCCGCCTTCGGCTTTTCGTCCAATGGTGATAATCATGGCGTGAGCTTCAGAATAAGTTTCTTGCATAACAGGAAACCACTGTTCTACGGGACTTTGGCCATGGAAGACATCTTCGGGCATCTTTTCGACAGGTATGCCTAAGTTGAGTGGCTTGCTGAGCGTGCTGCCACAAACAATAAGACATGGTTTGCTCAACGAACTGCCGTGACACAATTCAGTGGCAATGCTCTCTTCCCAACGTCCTTTTTCGCCTTCTTGATGCTCTCTGATTGTTTTCAATATCAATGCTGTTAACTACGCCGCTGAAGCCAACCATCGTGCCGCCGATTACGCTTACGGTATCGCCAACCTTATAGTTAACCTCAACAGAAGTTTTCTCAACGCCCATTCTTGCCGCCTCTTCATCAGTAAGATTCCCCATTAGTCTAAGTCTTTCGATCTCTACAGCCGCGCCTCTAAGGGTTTTCGCCTTTTCAAAGTCCGCATACTGCATTACGAGGTGAACGGCAGTTCCCTTCTGCGCTGACGTAAGAGAGCGCTTTTTGCTGCCGAACTCCGGCCTTTTCGGGGGCTTCAGCATGATCTGAGGCTTTCTTATTTCCTCCGCGTCCTCGTGCGTCTCAGCGTCCGAAAAGCCGCCCTTGAGTTCCGTCGCCGTGAGCTTCGACGGGATCAGCGGCGCCTCGGCAAAGGGGTATTTTGCTTCGATGCGCTCTCGAATTATATTGAGCTCCTCTCCATCGATCTCAGGCTGGGCGTCGATTCTCTCGGCCTCGTCTAAGCCGTTACTAAGTCCGGAGGCTTCTATAAGAGATACCTTCCAAGCCCTGTCTTCGGTAATAACAGGCGCGGTTACCCTTCCAAATCTAATTGTCTCGCTCTCCGGCCTTCTTAGAGCTGCAAGAAGGATAAAATCGGCAAAAGATCGAGCGCTCTCAAGGATTGCGGGTGGCACGGGAAGACTTGCGTCCGGAAGCTTTCCGAGCGTTTTCTCAGCGTCGGAATACGACGCTAAAATGATAAGCTTTTCCTTTGCCCGCGTCATCGCAACGTATAATACGCGAAGCTCCTCAGACAGGCTCTCTTTTCTTATTGCGAGCCTTATAGCTTTTTTTGAAATAGTCGGGTACTGTATTCTTCGCTTTAAATCTACTACGTCGGCTCCTATGCCGAGCTCGGAATGGATAAGAAGCGGCGCCCTCGCGTCCGAATCATTAAACTGCCTGGCGGTATCTGCAAAGAAAACGACGGGAAACTCCAGCCCTTTTGACTTGTGCACGCTCATTATTGTAACAGCGTCAGACCGCTCTCCCGCGTCGTCAAAGGCGGGGCATTTCCCCTGCTCCATCATAGTATTAATGTATCTCACGAAGCCGTAAACGCCCTTATATCCCGAGGACTCGATCTTTCTCGCTGTCTCAATAAGCCTCATAACATTTCTTAACCTTTTATCTCCATCCGGCATCGCGCTTATCGCGGCAAAAAATCCGGTCTTGGAAAAGGCCTTCCACAACAGCTCATCGGCCGGCAGCTCCTCGGAATCCTCGCGGAACTCGTTAAGCTCAGAAAAAAATCTTTTAAGCTTTTCGCTGTTTTCTGAATACGATTCGGCGGCAGCATAGAAATCCGATTTTGTATCCGCTGCTCTTATATTTGCAAGCTCATCGCTCGAAAAGCCGTAAACAGGGCATCTTAAAACAGTAATCAGCGGGATATCCTGCCTGGGATTATCGATTATCGCGGCAAAAGCCATAGCCATAGATATTTCCGGCGTCTCAAAAAATCCGGATTCGGTGCCGAATTTTGCCGGTATTCCGTATCTTGAAAGCGTATCGATCCAAACCTGAGCTCTTGAGGACGGAGAGCGCATCAATATTGCCACGTCTCCGTATCTAAGCGGACGTGTCCCGTTTTTTTCCTGAACTCTGAAGCTGAGCATAAGCTCACGAAGCCTGAGAACGGCAAATTCAGCCTCAGCCACTACCCGGTCAGGCGTCTCTCCGTCCTCTTCATCCTCGTCCTCATCCGACTTCATATCGAGAACGTTAAGCTCAATTTCGGGCTCATTTGATTCCGCATAGTCCTTCGCCCCGTATTTCAGAGCCTCCCGCTCGGTGTAGTCCAGATCACCGAGCTCGCGGGACATCTCGCTTCCCAATACGAAATTTGTGCCTTCAAGTATTCCATTCCTCGAGCGGAAGTTTTCGGAAAGGAGTATCTTCCTGCCCTCACCTTCCGCCGCCTCCTCAGCGTCGCGGTATTCGGAATACTTTTTTATAAAAATGGTCGGATCGGCAAGACGGAATTTATATATTGACTGCTTTACATCTCCGACCATAAAAATGTTGTTTCCGTCTTTAGATACGGCGTTAAAGATCATCTCCTGTATCTCGTTTACGTCCTGATACTCGTCGACCATTATCTCAACGTATCTTTTTGAGATAGAACGCGCAGTCTCTGTCGGACGAAGGGCCTCGGGATCGACTAAGAGCTTCAGCGCCAAATGTTCCTGATCGTGGAAGTCGATAACACCCTTTTTCTTTTTAAGCTCGCTGAATCTGCGGTCAAACTCCAGAACGAAGCCGTAGAGACTTCTTATCTCGGGGACGACCTTTCTCAAATCAGCGGCGGATTTCCCCGCGTCGTCGCGCATAAGCTCGCAGAGCTTCTTAAGCCCATCTTTAACGGAGCTGCGAACGGCCTTTATTCCTTCGTATTCAGCGCCTCTGAGCGGCCGCGGTCTCGGAAAGTCAATACTCATAAGCGCATCTCTGACTTTGTCCCAGCCCTCGCTGAACGCGGCCCTGAGAGAAAGAAGCCCCTCATAAGTTGCCCGAAGGCTCGGACCGTAGCTCTTACTGAGCGCGTCGTCAGTATCCGCCTCGTCGAGAAGGTTTTTAATGCAGCCCTCCGCGTATTCCGAATAGCTCCTGATCTTATCTATTATGACTTTGCCCCACGGCGTCTCGGCAAGATCTGCTTCGTCTGACGGCTCAAGGCCCTCCATATGCTTTTTCACCCATTTTTCCGGGTATGGATGGCTCAAAAGCTTCTCATGGGCGTCGAGAATAACGGAGATAAGGTTTTTATCGTCCCTCCCCGCTCCCATAGTATCGGCAAGCGAGAGAAAGCCGGGGTCCATAGAGGAATACGCCTCTTCAAGCATATCGGAAAGAAGCTCAGCCTTCAGAGTCTCCGATTCCGTTTCGTCAATCACCCTGAAGTTCGGGTTAAGCTGCAGTAGATGGGCATTCTCCTTTATCACCCGCGAGCAGAAGCCGTGAATGGTCGATATCTCTGCCCTGCCGCAAATATCCGCCTGACGCCTAAGTCTCCTGTTCTCCGGATCTGACGCGATCCTCTCATATATCGTATCGAGAATCCTCGCCTTAAGCTCAGAAGCGGCGGCATTCGTATATGTAATTATAAGGAACTCGTCGATATCGCAGCTTGCCTCCGGGGAGAAAACGCGGTGGAGAAGTCTCTCAACGAGCACTCGGGTTTTCCCGCTTCCTGCGGCCGCTGAGACGAGCAGAGGTCCGCCGGTATTTTCAATTGCAAGCTTCTGCTGTGCGGTAAATTCTATCATCTCTTGTTCCTCATTATCTTCTCCCACGCCTCCGGCGTTTTGACTCTGGAGATATATCTCGGTCTGTCCTCATCTCCGGCTGATCTGAAATGGCATGCTCCGAAATAGTCGCAATAAACGCACGCCGTGTCAAGCTGGCTTCTGAAATACGGGTCTGCGCTCAGCTCGCCCTGCCTCAGCTCGTTTCCCATCCTCGATATGAGCATAAAAACGTGCTTCGCAAGGGCGCCGAGCTCCTCAGCTCCCGCAAGGCTGTCACCCGAGGGCAAGCCCTCTTTTGATAGCGTGACGGGAATGTATTTGCCCTTTGTCCCGTTCTCCATAGCGTCTATGACCTCGGGGTCGTTCAGCAAAAGTCCGGATCTTAAATTATCCTTCAGCTTCTTCCTCTCAAGCTCGTCGTCGCCTATATCGCCGCTTGTCCTTGTGATCTGATCCCTGGCCGGCGAATACAGGACTCCGGCCGGGACGATCTCCTTTTGATACAGGTCTTTTCCTTCGTCTTTAAGCGCGAAAAGATAAATCAGCATCTGCATTCCCATACCGTAAAGAACGTCAGAGAGCTTAAATGACTTCTTTCCGGTTTTGTAGTCTATGACTCTTAAGTACAGCTTATCGTTATGAAGCCATCCGTCCACCCTGTCCGCAATGCCTATAAGCCTTGTATTTCCCCCGTCTCCCTAGCGTCGTCGCAAAGCCTTGAGAAGAGATACTTAAATCTTCCGGTTTTATCCTCAAGACCTCCGAGCTTCGTCTCCGCGTAGTCTGAGCAGCAAGCCCTTGCAATTTTCTTGAGCTCATCGTCAGATATCGCGTTGAGCCCGCCCGCCTTTTCCGCCTCTCGGAACGTCTGTTCCAGAACATAGTGAATGAAGGTTCCCGTCTCAGGAGCGTCGAGCCCCGCCGGGTCTCTTCTTTTCAGCCTCAGGCCGTATTTCAGAAAGTACGAGTAGCGGCATGAGTAGAATTTATCGAGCTGGGACGCGGAAAGGGTCACGTTCTTTCCGTACAGCTTTTCCGCCGCCATACGGCTGAGCCTGCCTCGCGGCATCTTAGCCGCAAGCTCGAGTTTCTCAAGCTCAGACCTAAGCTCCGGCTTTGAGGCAAAATACGCCCTTGCCGCAACTGAATTATTGTCCATAGAGATCGCCGAGGCGGCAAGCTCGAGCGCCGGCTCTTTGGCATACAGAAATACCGAACTGTCTATATCCCTTTCCTGTATTCCGAGCATTTCCGAAAGCCTCGTTATCATATACGACTTTCGTGAGGTCTCCGGATAAGTGAGCGTAAGCGAGTCGGACGGCATTGTAAACGAAGAATAGATAAGCCCGAGCTCTCTTGAGAGCTCGTCGTCGCGTGAGTCCGGAAGGCCAAGGCCGGCGCTTCTCAGCTCGGTCTTCTCCCGCTCGCTGAACAGCTCTCCGCTTTCCCTGAAAGACGGCATGGCGGCGTCTGTCGCGCCGACGATGATAAGGTGCTTTATGCCCCTGCCGCGCATTCTTGACATATCGCCGACGCCGACGGCGTCGATCGACGACGGTATCGTGCTTACGTCATACTCTCCCAGCAAAAGCCGGAGAAGGCGCGCGAACTCCTCGTTATCCATCAGCTTGTCCCCAACGATATCGGAAAACTGTTCGAGAGCGTCAGTTAAAATGCTCCATAGCTGAGAGAGCTCGTCCGCCGCCTTTAGCTTGCCCTTATTCTCAAGCTCTCTGACCTTCTCCTCAGTTTGCCCGTATATCCCGGCCTTTTCAAGAAAGTCATATACGGCTTCCGCCTTGCCTGAGCCCGTTTCTGCGCTGCCCAGCGCCTTTTCAAGGAAGGCGAGCGGGCCGCATACCGCAAGGCGAGAGCTGTTTACCGACTCAAGCCTCGCCTTCGCTTCATCGTTCATTGCAGCGGAATAGCCGTCCGGGTGCATTTTCCATCCGTCCGTTCTCTGCCACATTGAAGAGCCGCGAATGCTCCATTTGATCAGATAGTTTTCTAACTGATCCCTTTGATCCGCTGTGATTCCGGCAAGCCCGGTCTTTATGCAGCGGCATACGCTCTCTCTTTCCCAATTTGTGATAACGACGTCAAGCGCAGAAAGGACGAACGCAAGCAGAGGCTTATTGAGGATATCCTCCTTATCCGATGAGTTAAACGGTATTGAATACTTACCGAGGATACCGCGAGCGGCTGAGGCATAATTATTCCAGTCCGGAGACACTATCGCTATCTCCCTGTATCTTGCGCCCGCTCTCACGAGCTCTGCCGTCCTCGCCGCGGCAAGAGAGAGCTCGTCGTAGATTTCAGCACCACGATAGAGCGTGACGGCCTCGCATTTCCCGCTGTATTTCTCGTTCCCGTAACCGGTTATGTTCTTTTCAAGATAAATTAGCTCCGGAGCCTTTGACGACTTCTCAGAGTTCAGCTTAACCATGCAGCATTTTACGCCTCTTTTTGAGGCAAGGGACATAAGCGTCCTCCCGGTTTTCGCAGGAAGGGCGAACATCGGCTCCTCGCTCATCAGATCAGCAGTCGTAAGCGAAGCCGTGAGAGCCGCGCCCTTTTTTATAAGCTCGTCAATAACTCTGAGCTCCTGGGCGGTAAAGTCGGTAAAGCCGTCGATAAATATCTCGCCGGAAGTCCCGACCGAGCTCTCCGCGATCCCGGCTGCAAGGCGTGAAAGCCTGTCCCTCGGGTCAAGGCCGCTCTGCTCCTTAACTCTCTCGTAGCTCTCGAATATAAGCGAAAGGTCTTTGAGCTTATCCCCCGTCGGCGAGGCGACCTTGTCCGAGGCCGCAAAAAGCTCAGAAACTGTTATCTCAGCCGAGCGCAGATCATCGTACGTGCTAATAAGCGATTTTAGATAGTCCGTCTTACTCGAGCCAAGAGAATACACCCTTAGATACGGGGCTGATTCCGTCACAGCCCGCATCATGCTCAGAAGTCTGCCGCCCTTGTCGAGCGTTTTTTCTCTCAGGCCGCCGACCTCGCTGAACACTCTTCCCTCGAGCCTTGAAAAGCTGAGCACCTCAGCGTAAAGGCAGGCGTCGTCTGGGCATACCTCGGCCATCTCTCGCTCAGCGTCGTGGCTGTACTGCTCGGGAACAATATATATATTGCCCGGAATGCCCTTCCGGACGTTTTCCGCAAGCCTGCGAAGTATCTCGGCGGTTTTGCCCGAGCCCGCTCGGCCTAATAACAGCGTCAGCATATTCTTTCTCCCATAGGTTTTTTATTATTATACAACCCTTGTCCAAATTTGTCACTAAAAGCCTAATAGCTTTTTTAGCCTTGCTAAGAGATCTATGGCTCGAAAGCGGATCACCGTCTCGCGAGAATCTCTTGTAATAAGCGAAAGCTCACCCTCAGTAAGTCCTATCTCGGCTGAGCTCTCGTCGTTAAGTATCCCCGCGTAGCAGACCTTTGGAAAAACGACGCACCACCAGTTATGACCCTTCCCGCTTCCGATAACGATTCGAAGCGAAAGATAGCGTCCGGACGGTAGAGAAAAGGTATCGTAATCCGTTTCCTGAAAGAACTCCTCCGTCAAGGATACGGTAACTCCGTGGGTTTTGCCTTCAGAGGCAATTACCCCTTCCGCTATTTTTTGAAGCACGTCAATTCTCCCGTTAATAAGCGCTTCGGCGTCGTCACGGCTTTCCGCCTCCGCAAGCTCGGACTCAAGATAGGAAAGCACGGCATCGCGCACCTTCAGCTTTAAGCTCTGCTCCTCATCGCTGTCGGAATCTGCTACTACGTGGAGCCTTATTAGCTTTGATGAGAGCCCGTCCGCCTCCGCGGATAAGCTTGTGCTGAAAAGAACTGTTATTACAAGCGCGAAGATAAGCGCAAGCTCTATAGGTTTAAGCTTCATATTTCCCTCCAAAAAAGATGGCAATAACGCCCTTTGCGGACATTATTGCCATAATTTGGAGTTATTATTCAGTTAACGCTGGAGCCGGACGCGCGACGTAGCATTCGCGGAAAACGCGCGAAAGCTCCTTCTCCGCAGCATAGGCCTCACTTTCGGTTCGGAAAATGCCGTAAACCGCCGAGCCCGTGCCTGTCATTGAGGCGCCGAGCGCTCCTAAGTTCACGAGGCTGCCCTTCGCCTTTTCAACCGTATCTCTTTCTCTCGGAGATAGGGCGGCCTCGAATACGTTAAAGCATCTTCTCGCCATTCCGTAGAGATCTCCGTCCCTGATCGTCTCGAGTATTCCTTCAGTGTCGGGTCTCGCTCTCAGCTTAACGCTGTCAAGCTTTGAAAAGAGCGCCGGCGTCGATATTGAAAACCTCGGCTTTACAATGACGAACGCGCAGTCCGGAATCGGCTCGAGCATAGTAAACTCCGTTCCTCTTCCGGAGGCGAGCGAAGTCCCGCCCTGCACGCAAAAAGGGGCGTCGGAGTCGACCTTGCCTGCGAGCGTCCTCATATTCTCAAACGAGAGCCCGGTTTTCAGTACCCTGTTCAGCCCTCTTATCACGGCGGCGGCGTCGGAGCTTCCTCCGCCCATACCGGCGCATACGGGAACGCGCTTTTTTATGCTTATCGTTACGTCCCTGTTTTTGATATTTAGCTCGGTCATAAAGACCTTGGCTGCCTTAAATCCGAGGTTTTTGTCTGTGTTCGGAATATAAGCCTTATTGGTGCTCGCGCCGATAAGGCCGTTTCCCTCGGCTACGGAGATCGTAACCTCGTCGCAAAGGGATACCGACTGCATCAGCATAAGCATCTCATGATACCCATCGTCGCGCTTTCCGAGAACGTCGAGGGAGAGATTGAGCTTTCCGTACGCCTTTTCGCGTATCGTCTGTGTAAGCATACAGCTTAAAGCCTCTCTAAGAACCGGCCCATTCTGTCAAGAGCCGTTTCAATATTTGCTACCGACGATGCGTAGCACATACGGACAAAGCCCTCTCCGCCAGCTCCGAAGGCGTTTCCTGGGATAACGGCGACCTTTTCCTCCTTCAGGAGCCGCGTGCTGAACTCGTCGGAGCTCAGGCCTGTTGATTTTATTGACGGGAACATATAGAACGCGCCCTTGGGCTCAAAGCATTTAAGGCCGATCTCGCTGAGCCTCTTGAGCATGAGCTTGCGCCTTTTATCGTAGCTCTCGCGCAGCATCTCAA
>ONTN01000120.1:1206-5316 GCA_900320765.1 uncultured Eubacteriales bacterium | reverse complement strand
CCATATTGATGTATTTTCAGCATTTGGCCTAAAATAGGCTTCGGACCGCAAACGTATCCGAGGCGCCATCCGGTCATTGCATATGCTTTGGAGAAGCCGTTAACAACGAGCGTTCTCTCGTAAAGCTCGGGTATATTTGCGGGAGACGTATGGTGGATGCCATAGCTCAGCTCAGAGTAGATTTCGTCTGACAGGATCATAATATCCGTTCCGCGCAGCACCTCGGCGATCTCCTCAAGGTCACCTCTCTCCATAACCGCTCCGGTGGGATTATTAGGGAACGGGAAAATAAGGAGCTTCGTCTTCGGCGTTATCGCAGCCCTGAGGTCATCTGCGGTAAGCCTGAATTCGTTTTCTTCCTTCGTCTCAAGGTAAACGGGAACTCCCCTCGACATCGTTACGAGCGGGCCGTAGCACACAAAGCTGGGTACAGGGATTATAACCTCGTCACCCGGCTCAACGAGGGTCCGGATGCAGAGATCGATCGCCTCGCTGCCGCCGACTGTAACGAATATCTGACCTGCAGGATCGTATCTCAGGGCAAAGCGGCGCATAAGATACCTGCATATCTCCTCGCGGAGCTTTTTCATTCCGGCGTTTCCGGTGTATTTTGTAAAGCCCTGTTCAAGAGAGTATATGCCCGCCTCCCTGATATGCCAGGGCGTAACGAAATCCGGCTCGCCTATTCCGAGCGAAATCGCCGATGGATCGTGCATATTCTCAAGTATATCAAAAAACTTTCTTATTCCCGATGGCTGGAGCGAGCGGACGCTGCTGCTCATCACCGACTCATAGTCAATCATACGAACAGCAACCTTTCCTCCTGCTCCTTCTCAACGAGAAAGGCGCGGTGCTTATCCTTATACCGCTTCATAATAAAATGAGTCGCGGTGGATATAACGCCGTCGATAGGGGCGAGCTTGAGCGAAACGAACTGGCTGACCTCCCGGAGGCTCTTTCCCGTAACGATAACGGCGAAGTCAAAGGCTCCGCTCATCAGGTAGAGGCTCTCGACCTCGTCATACTGATATATCCTATCGGCGATACGGTCAAAGCCGTCGTCGCGCTGAGGGGTGATCTTAACTTCTATAAAGGCGGTCACGCTCTCGACCTCGGTCTTGTCCCAGTCGATAAGCGCGGTATATCCGTTTATTACTCTTGCGTTTTCATATTCTGAAATGGCGTTTTTGACCTCTTCTTCGGTTTTCCCGGTCATAGCCGCGATCTGAGCGGGCGTATAGCGGCTGTCCTCCTCCAAAAGCTTTAATATATCGGTCATATTATTACCTCCAAAAAACAACTTAACAGTTACTATACTACATTTTTACAAAAAAGCAAATAGATTTATGTAATAATTTGCATTTATCGATTTAATGTGTTAAAATACCCTCTGATATACAGCCATCACAAAGGACGTGATCTATTTGAGAATTGCCGTAAAGGTCGGCACCTCCTCCCTTACTCATGAGTCTGGCGCAATGGACCTTAAAAATATGGATGCGCTTGCCCGAGTGCTCTCCGATCTTCACGGAGCTGGGCATGAGATCATCCTCGTCTCCTCCGGCGCCATAGCCGCGGGCACAGCAAGGCTCGGGCTTGCAGAGAGGCCTAAGGAACTGAAATATAAACAGGCGGCTGCGGCCGTCGGCCAGTGCGGGATAATGCACATTTACGATAAGCTGTTCTCTGAATACGGCTGCACAGTCGGTCAAATACTGCTTACGGGCGACGACGTGCAGATAGATATGCGCGCCCGGCATCTGAGAAGCACATTTAATGCGCTTATAGAGATGGGCGTTATTCCGATAGTTAATGAAAACGACTCCGTATCGTCCGACGAGATCGAGACCGGAAGTCACAAGGTGCTTGGAGATAACGACACGCTCTCCGCCATCGTCGCCTCCCTCTGCGAGGCTGATCTTCTTATCCTTCTCAGCGATATCGACGGGCTGTACAGCGCCGACCCTCGCGAGGACGCATCGGCGAAGCTTATCCATAATATAACCGAGCTGACTGACGAGATTACCGCCATGGCCGGGGGCAGCGGGACCTGGCGCGGCACGGGCGGTATGATAACGAAGCTGACCGCAGCGAGAATAGCGATGACAAGCGGCTTTGATATGGTGATTACGAACGGCGCCCGCCCCGGAGATATTTACGATATCGTTGCCGGAAAGGACGTAGGCACGAGATTTTTCGGAAGGAGAAGAAACGATGACTGAGCTTGAGACTATGGGCTGCCTTGCAAAAAAGGCTTCAAGAGCGCTCGCAGCCGCCGGAGCGGAGAAGAAAAACGAGGCGCTTTTCGCTATTGCCGACAACCTTGAAAAAAGCGCAGATAAGTGGCTTTCCGCAAATGCTTTAGACCTTGCCGAAGCGGAGAAGAACGGTATGCCCCTCTCGCTTCAGGACAGGCTCAGGCTGACTCCGGAGCGCGTTTTCGCTATCTCACAGTCTGTGCGCGACGTAGCGGCTCTCCCAGATCCCACCGGGTTAGTTCTTTCCGAGGTGACGAGGCCGAACGGGCTCAGGATAAATAAGGTCTCCGTTCCTATCGGCGTAGTCGGGATAATTTACGAGGCCCGTCCCAACGTAACTGTTGACGCCGCCGCGATTTCACTTAAGTCGGGAAATGCCTCTATACTCAGGGGCGGCAAGGAAGCCATCAATTCCAATCTCTGCGTTATCGAGCTTATACGTGACGCGATAGAATCTGTCGGTCTACCCCGCGACTGCACCGCACTTGTGAAGAGCACGGACAGGAGCTCTGCAAAGGAGCTTATGGAGCTTACGGAGTATCTCGACGTGCTTATCCCCCGCGGCGGACCGGGGCTAATCAGGTCCGTGGTGCAGAATTCAAGGGTGCCTACCATCCGCACCGGCGAGGGCGTTTGCCACGTTTACGTTGACGAGGACGCCGACCTTGAACTCGGAGCGAAGGTACTCTACAACGCGAAATGCTCGCGTCCCTCAGTATGCAACGCCGTTGAGTGCCTGATAGTTCACAAAAAGGTAGCCGAGGCCTTTATGAACGAGGCAATGCCTCTTCTAAAGCAGAAGAGCGTCGAGATAAGAGGCGACGCGAAAATACAGAATATTTTCGGAACGGAAGTCAAGGAGGCCACGGAGGCGGACTGGGATACGGAGTACGGCGACTATATCCTTGCCGTAAAAACCGTAAACAGCCTGGACGAGGCCATAGACTTTATAAATCAGCACGGGACCGGGCACTCCGAGGCTATCATCACAACCGATCCCGATAAAGCTGCCCGCTTTTTAAACGAGGTGGACGCAGCCGCCGTCTACGTAAACGCCTCAACGAGATTTACCGACGGCGGAGAGTTCGGCATGGGCGCCGAGATCGGGATATCTACGCAGAAGCTTCACGCGAGAGGACCGATGGGTCTTAGTGAAATGACAAGCTATAAGTATATCGTATACGGTGAAGGGCAGGTGCGATAACGATGATAATAGGATTTATAGGTACCGGTAATATGGGCGGTGCGCTGGCTCGAGCAGTACGAGCCGCGCGACCGAACGACGTAATTCTGCTCTCGGACGCATCACAGGAGAAGGCCGCCGCGCTTGCTCAGGAGATCGGAGCCGACGTTGTTGATAACAGGACGGTCGCAATAAACTCCGACTTTATCTTCCTCGGTGTAAAGCCTCAGATGCTGCAGGATATGCTGAGCAGTATCGTCGGTCTTTTGCGTTCGAGGTCGGACAGCTTCACGATTATTTCAATGGCTGCGGGTGTGCCAATCAGCCGCCTTAAGGTATTATGCGGGAGACCCTGCCCCATAATCAGGATAATGCCAAATACCCCCGTCTCCGTCGGCGAGGGCGCCGTGCTTTACGCCGTATCTGAGGGAACGAGCCCCGAGGCCGTGTACAAGTTCGGCGAGATCATGGCGAAGGCTGGAAAGCTTATGAATATCGATGAGAAGCTTATCGACGCGGCCTCCGCGATCTCCGGCTGCGGCCCGGCCTTTGCCGATCTCTTTATCGAGGCGCTGGCTGACGGCGGCGTCGCCTGCGGTCTTCCGAGAAGCACGGCGACCGCTCTCGCCTCCCAGATGCTGCTCGGGTCGGCCAAGCTGCAGCTTGAAA
>ONTN01000120.1:0-1161 GCA_900320765.1 uncultured Eubacteriales bacterium | reverse complement strand
AAAGCACCCCGGCGAGCTTAAGGACGCCGTATGCTCCCCCGCCGGCTCAACGATCGAGGGCGTAAAAGCCCTTGAGGACGGGACTTTCCGCTCCTCCGTTATGAACGCCGTCATATCAGCGTATAAGAGAACAAAGGAGCTCGGCTGAGCGCATAGCAAGATGAGACCCCGGAATGATCCGGGGCCTCATTTCTTATCAGGTATTCTCGTGAGCGTCGATCCTGTCCCTGAACAGGAGCGAGATGCACCAAAGAGCCGAAAGGGCGACAAGGGTGTATATCACTCTTGAGACAGCGGCGGTCTGCCCGCCAAAGATATATGCGACAAGATCAAATTTAAAAATACCGACAAGTCCCCAGTTGACCCCGCCGATAATGGTGAGGATCAGGGCAATTCTATCCATAATCATATTGATTCCTCCTTCTCTGTCTCGACATTACCTTTCCCTGAAAAAAACGAGTTATTCCGAAAATTTTTTTCGTTTCGGCGTAATGCGGATATCAGAAACGTTCAGCGAACGCACCAGGAGATAGTATGAGGCGGAAATCATCACGGTAACCAATACAATTTTTGCCAAAAGCGGCTGAGGATCAAGAGCTTTTGCGGCAAATCGGCTGCGGGTTTCGCGTCGTCGTCAGCGACGCGGAGGAGCTTTCGGGCGACGGGATTTCACCGGAACGGCTTGCGGTTGAAAACGCACGGCGGAAAGCCGAGGACGTGGCGGCGAAAGAAGGCGGTAATGTGCCGGTGCTCGGTGCGGACACGGTTGTTGCTGTGGATGAAACGATTTTGGGCAAGCCGAAGGACGAGACGGATGCTGTGAGAATGCTGCGGCTTCTTTCGGGGCGGCAGCATTTTGTTTATACAGGCATTGCTTTTGTGTATAGGGGAGAGGTATACGGGGACGTCGTTCGGACAGAGGTTTGGGTAGACGAGCTTTCCGAGAAAGAAATTGACGCATATATTGCGACGGGCGAACCGATGGACAAGGCCGGAGCCTACGCAGTCCAAGGGATTGCGGCGAAATTCATTCCGCGTATCGACGGCTCGTTTTCCAATGTGGTCGGCCTGCCGCTTCACGCGGTCAAGGAGCTTGCGCGAAAGGCGGGGATTGTCCTTTGACGGTGATGGTGAGAGATCTTCCCGCGGAAGAAAGGCCGC
>ONTN01000164.1 GCA_900320765.1 uncultured Eubacteriales bacterium | reverse complement strand
AATTTATAGCTCACCTTGTTCGCCACGAGCCTCGCCGTTATATCGCACACCGTCTCAAGTGGCGCGAGACCGTTCTCGCGCAGGGTTGCCCCGCTCTCTACGATATCGACGATAACGTCGGAAAGGCCCATAATCGGCGCAAGCTCTATCGAGCCGTTCAGCTTTATGATATCTATCTCGCGGCTGAGCCCGGAATAATACTCCCGCGCGATGTTGGGAAACTTCGTCGCGACGCGAAGGGGTCTTTCCGGATTTTCCTGTCTGTCCGCGTATCCGGCGACGCACATTCTGCATTTGCCTATGCCGAGGTCGAGGAGCTCGAAAACGTCGGGCACCTCCTCGAGCAGTATATCTCTGCCGCAGATGCCGACGTCGGCGGCTCCGCGCTCAACGTAAATGGCGACGTCGGAGGGCTTGACCCAGAAGAAGCTGAGCCCCGTCCTCTCGTCCGTGAATTTAAGCTTTCTCGTGTTCTCCTCGATGGGGCCGCAGCCCAGCTTCTCAAAGAGCTTATACGCTGATGAGCCGAGCCGCCCCTTCGGTAACGCTACGTTTATCATACTGTTTCTCCAATAATGCTGTCGAGATATACGGCAAAGCCGATAGCCCCGCCCCGTCTTCCGAGGGCTTTTACGAGCTTATCGTACCTTCCGCCGGAAATAACGGCCGAGGCCGCCCCGGGCACGAAGCCCTTGAAGACGATGCCGTTATAGTAGTTCATATCGGTTATAATCGAAAAGTCCACGTTGGCTCCCGCTCCCGCGAGTATCAGCTCCTCTGCGGCCTTTTTCATCTCGGCGTTCAGCGCCATATTTCTGAGAAGGTCTGCATTTTCCTCGACCGGGCCGTACATATCGGCCAGCGTCTCCCAAACCTTCGCCGCCTCGCCCTCAAGGCCAAGCGCCCTTATGCCGGGCGCGTTCTTTGCCCTAAGAAGCTCGGTCAGCTTTTCCCGCGCCCCCGCCTCGGTGGCGGATAAAAGGCCGGATATGTAGCCCACGTGGGCAATGTCGAGTATATGCTCCGAGCTTATTATCTCAAGGCTCTCCCTCGCAAGGCCGATGACCTCGAGCTCCGCCGCGGCGTCTATTTTTCCTATCCTCTCGACGCCCGTCTCGCTTATCTCGCGAAATTCGCCGGACGAGCCGGTGTCCCTGTAGACCTTCTCCGTGTAGGAAAGCCTCTCCTCTCCCCCGCGGTAGTTCTTTATTATAGAGAGCGTAACGTCCGGCTTCAGCGCCATAAGTCTGCCGTCGGTATCCGCAAAGGTCAGTATCCTGCCGCCGATAAAGCTGCGATGCGCCGCATAAAAATCATACGGCTCGAATCTCGCCATCCTGTAGCGGCGGTAGCCGCTGTCTGAGTAGAGCTTTCTCAGTCTCAGCTCCGCCCGCTCGGCTGGGGTCAGGATATCCTCGGGAATGTTCATTGTACCGGCCTCACTTTAATACTTTAGTGTGTTAGTATGATAACATCCGGCTGATTTTATGTCAATGGTCAATAAGGCGAATAAAAAAACTATCGCCCGCCGAAAAGCGGGCGATAGCAATAGTATTTAGCCGTTTTTAAACCTTAGCCTTCATAGAGGACCGTGAAGGTCTTTGCGTTCGTGCTGTAAAGGTAAGTGCCGTCCTCAAGCTGGACAAACCCTTGCCGCCGGTGGAGGAATAAAGAACCTCGTCCACGGAATAGAGGAAGGTGTTGTCCTTGTAAAGAGCGCCCGCTTCTATTTCGTCGGAGACCTTCTGCCCCTTGCCGCCGCTGGACTTAACAGCGTAGACCTCTCCGTCCTGGCTGTAGAATATCATCTTGCCGTCGCTGGTCGCGGCAAAGCCCTCGACTTCGTCAACTATCTTCACGGACTCGGGCTCCTTGGCGGTGCCGTTGACCTTCTTGACCTGATCGTCCTTCATAAAGATGATGGTCTTTCCGTCCTTGGCTACCTGATACTGGTAGGAGCTGACGCTCTTTGCCACGGAGGTGGTGCTCATATCCTTGTTGAGCCTGACGATCTTGGCGTCGTCTCTGTTATAGAAATAGTTTCCGATGAAGCTCTTTACTCCGTAAACAGTGCCTGTGCTGGGCGAGTCTGCTTCAATGAGAAGAGAGTTCGGATAGACTATAGTGGGAGAAAACTTGAGAGCAGTCTGCTTCTCGCCGCCTTTGGCGCTGTAAACGGTCTTCTCTCCGTCGTATACGAGAACCTCGGTGAGATCGATATTGAATAATACGCTCGACGCGCTGTCTGCGAGCTTGACTCTGGAATCCTCGTTGTACTTCTTCTGAACGTAGAGAGATCCGTCCTTCTCAAGATAGACGAGGCTCGCGCCGTTCGTTACGGCAACGGGGACCTTGTTCTTGCCGAGCTCATTGACCTTGCCGTCGTAGATGTAGCCCTTGTACTCGCCCTCATCGGAGTCATAGGTGCTGAAGCCTATGGCGCTGCCGTTCGGGGAGATGCAGATATTGCCGGTGGAGACTTCGGAAGCGATCTTAGTGGACTTTCCTCCCTTGTAGATGTAGAGATCGTAGCCCTCATCGCCCTCCTGGGTATATACGAGGACGCTGCCGTCCTGGGAGAAGGTGTAGAAGCCTGCACATTCCTCGGTGACCTTCTTGTTGGTGTTCTGGTCAAACCAATAGAGCTCGCCGTCGGAATTGACAGCGCCGACCTTGCTCGTGGCGTTGACGGCCGGATATAAGTATCCGTCCAGCTCAAGAGTCTGGACCTTGCCGCTCTGGCTAACTATGTACACGGTTCCGTCATTGGCAGTCGCAAAAAGCTGAGGCTCGGTAAAGGTGTACGCTCCGCTGGCTCCGCCGCCGGAGGTGAGGAGCACGATGAGCAGGATAACTGCCACGAGAGCGCCGGCGCAGATGCCGAGGATCTTCGGGCTTACAGGGAGCTTGTCGAGAAAGCTCGACTTCTTTGCGGGCTCGGCAGCGGGCGTGTATCCGGTCTCGGGTGCGGGAGTCTCCGCGGGAGTCCCGGTAACAACTGGCTCTTCATAAACAGGTTCAGTCGGCGTGTCCTCGGCAGGAGCTTCGATCACGCTGCCGCAGTCGGGGCAGAAACGAGCTCCGTCCTCAAGGCTTGCGCCGCATTTCGGACAAAACATTTTGGGTTCCTCCTTACTTCATTTTTCTCTTTAAGAATATACTTACAGAGCTTATTTTTATTATATCAAACGTGGGTGAATTTTCAATATATTTTTTACAATTTGTCACTTTTTCCCCTCTGCCGCCTCGATAACGTGCATTGCGAGGACGGCGGTGGTAACTGCGCCCACCCCGCCGGGCACAGGGGTGATCGCGTTAACGAAGGGCTCAACGTCGGAAAACACCACGTCGCCGCAAAGTCCGCCGTCCGCGTCTGTGTTTATCCCCACGTCGACGATGACCTGCCCCGGGGTCACGTTCCCTATCGTAACGGTTCCCGCCCTTCCGGCGGCGGAGACGATGATATCGGCTCGCCTCGTCTCCTCCTTGAGGTCCCTCGTCCTCGTGTGGCAAACGGTCACGGTGGCGTTCTTTGCCATAAGGAGCTGGCTCACGGGCTTTCCGATAACGAGACTCCGCCCGATAACGCAGGCTCTCCTCCCCTCAAGCTCCACTCCGTAGTAGCGCAGTATCTCCATAACGCTCTCGGCGGTGCAGGGGCAAAAGCCCGCTCCGCTCCCCGTAAATATGCCGCCGAGCGAGGCCTCGGTTATCCCGTCAACGTCCTTATCTGGGTCGAGCGCGGCTCTGACCGCCTCGTCTGATATATGAGCAGGCAGGGGACGGAAGATGAGCACTCCGTGCACCTCGCTGTCCTCGTTAAGCTCCCTTACGGCGCATATGAGCTCCTCCTGAGTGACGCTCTCGCGGAGTATCACGTTCCTCACGTCGATACCGGCTGCGTCGCAGCGGCGCATCGCCGCGCGCTCGTAGTAGATATCGGCGTCGTTTTCGCCCACGCGGACGATAGCGAGAGCAGGCGCAATCCCGCGCTCGCGCAGCTTCTCAGCCCTCCGAGCAGCCTCCTCGCAGATCTCCTTCGCAACCGGAGCCCCCTTCAAAAGTATCGCCATATTCTTCCTCCGAATAGTTTGGTTTTGAAAGATTATATCAGCAAAACGGAGGAATTACAATATAAAAAACCTCATCCACCGCGCAGGCGCGGTCCCCCTTCCCCGAAGGGGAAGGCTTTTATCTGAGCCCGCCGAAGGCGGACAACCATTTAGAAGGCTTCCCCTCCGGACGCGACGCGTTAAGCAAAGCTGCCGGTGGCAGCTTTGTAGCCAAAGTGCTGTCAGCGCAGCTGACTGATGAGGTTGTATTGGTTATATCTCACGCCTCATTTTGTTATCACCTTCTCGGATAAGCCCTCGGCTCGTCCGTCAGCCCGAGCAGGTAATCCACGCTCGTATTGTAATACCGCGCAAGCTTGATAAGCGCCTCCGTTGGAATATCCCTCTTGCCTATCTCGTAATTTGAGTAGCATACCTGAGAACAGTTCAGCACCTTAGCAAGCTCAACCTGCCTGAGATCCCTGTCCTCTCTTAAATTTCGGATTCGTTCGTACATCTGTCTCACTCTCCTTTTTCTATAAGGAAAGTGTATGCTAAAACGATTTGTTTTATTGACATTTAAAACAAAATGTTTTATGATAGGTATACGGAATTTTTTACGATTATTAATAAAAAACAAATAACAAGGAGTGAAATACTATGATTTGTCCTAATTGCGGAGGCTATATCGAAAACGAAAACGCAACGTTTTGTCCGGATTGCGGCGATCCAATCGCTTCAAGCGGCATTGCGGAGC
>ONTN01000071.1:8125-8698 GCA_900320765.1 uncultured Eubacteriales bacterium | reverse complement strand
CTGAATAGCCCGTGTGCTTCTGAGCGGCGGGGCTTTTTATAAAGGCGTTCGAGGCTACGTGACAGAGCTGGCTCGTGTAGGCTATCATCCTGTCGTGCTCCTCGGGCGTTGTGACCGTCACTCTGCCAAAGCCGAGGGAGTAGAAGAAGGGCTTTAGAGCGGAGACGGTGAAGCTCTCGCGCCCGTCGGCAGTAGTCAGTATCATGCTCGCGCCGCGGAACAGGGTATCGGAGGATACGGAAAAGCCCGATACCTCCTTGCCCGCCATCGGATGGCCGCCGACGTATATAAAGCCATATTCAATGCTGATGGGCTCGATATCCTGAGTTACCGCCCGCTTTACCCCGCAGGCGTCGACGAAGACCGTCCCCCGGCGGAAGAAGGGCGCGAAGCTCTTCACCCAATTTACAAGGGCGGCGGGGGGCAGTGCGGCGATAATGATATCGCATTGAGAGACGTTCTCCTCGGTAAGCTCGGCGTCCACCGCGCCGACGTCTATTGCGTACTCAAGAGTGGAGCGGGTACGGTTCCAGCCGAGCACCTTGTGGCTCGTGCACGCCTTTATGCTCTTCG
>ONTN01000071.1:0-8090 GCA_900320765.1 uncultured Eubacteriales bacterium | reverse complement strand
CGCCGATAATGCCGAGACCGGCTACGCCCACCGTCATACCGCACCTCCGTTAACGACCGCGTGGATGGAGCGGCATTTTGCCGCGACCTCGTCGTAGAGCTTCGGCTTAAGGCTCTGCGGCCCGTCGGAAAGGGCATGCTCGGGATCGCAATGGACCTCGATGATAAGTCCGTCTGCTCCGGCGGCGACAGCGGCGTATGAGAGGGAGGGGACAAGGGCGTATTTTCCCGCTGCGTGGCTCGGGTCGATGATGACGGGGAGATGGCTGAGCTGCTTCATGCTTGGAACGAGGGCGATATCGAGGGTGTTTCTCGTATAGGTCTCAAAGGTGCGGATGCCGCGCTCGCAGAGGATGACCTTCTCGTTTCCTCCCGCCATTATATATTCTGCGCTCATAAGAAATTCCTGATAGTTGTTCGCAAGCCCGCGCTTTAAAAGTATGGGCTTATCCGTCTTGCCGAGTACCTTGAGAAGCTCAAAGTTCTGCATATTCCTCGCGCCGACCTGGATAACGTCCACGTTCTCGAAGCAATCGAGCTGGCTTGCGTCCATTATCTCGGTAACGATGGGAAGACCGGTCTCTGCCTTCGCTATCTCAAGAAGACGAATGCCCTCCTCGCGCATGCCCTGGAAGGAATAGGGGCTCGTGCGGGGCTTGAAGGCGCCGCCGCGGAGCATAGTCGCGCCGGAGGCCTTTACGAGCTTCGCTATGGAAACGATCTGCTCCTCGGACTCAACTGCGCAGGGGCCGGCTATCATGGTGAGCGTTCCGCCGCCAACCTGAGTGTCGCCGACCTTGATGACCGTATCCTCCGGGTGGAACTTGCGGTTGCACTTTTTATAGGGCTCCTGGACGCGCTTCACGTCCTCGACTATCTCGAGAGCGTTCAGAAGGTTTATATCGATCGTGGTAGTATCGCCGATAAGGCCGAGTATAGTCTGATGGATACCGGTGGATTCGTGAACGTCTATTCCCTTTGCCTTTAACCAAGCCTTCAGGCTGTCAAGCTGTCTTTGATCGGGATCTTTCTTGAGTATAACTATCATTTTTTCTCTCTCCTTAATAAAAAATGGACCCCACCGCCGTATGGCAGTGGGGTCCGGTTAAGCCTTAAAAAGCCTTTACTGACCCTATCAGACCAAACGGCAACAAGCCTTACCAAAATAATAGGTAAAGCTAAAGCTATAAAATCCGTATTCAGCTTTGCGCTGCATGCCGGTCATATTGGGCTCCTTAGTAAAAGTTTAGTGTAGTTTAACACTTTTATCCGTAAAAGTAAAGAGGAAATTTTACTTTTTCAGTCAATGACTGTTTTAATTCTCAATCGCAAACCTTAACGGTCCAGCCGCGGGTGTCGGGACGGGTGCCCCACTGGATGCCGGTAAGCTCGTCGTAGAGCTTCTGAGTGAGCTCTCCGATGCCGCCTCCTCCAATCTTGAGGCTCTTGCCCTCGTACTCGATCTGACCGACGGGGGAGACGACGGCGGCCGTACCTGTGCCCCACATCTCCTCCATATGTCCGTTCTCCGCTGTTTCGATTACCTCGTCTACGCTGATAAGGCGCTCCTCAACGGAAAGACCCCAATCGCGGCAGACCTCGAGGATGCTGCGCCTCGTGATGCCGGGAAGGACGCTGCCCTGGAGCACGGGGGTCACCACCGTTCCGTCAATTTTGAACATAATGTTCATCGAGCCGACCTCTTCGATATACTTGCGGTGCACTCCGTCGAGCCAAAGCACCTGGCTGTAGCCCCTGCCGGCGGCGCGCTCGCCGGCACGGATGGAGGCAGCGTAGTTGCCGCCGCACTTTGTGAAGCCGGTTCCGCCTCGGACGGCGCGGACGTCCTCATCCTCAATCGCTATCTTTACGGGATCGAGTCCCTCGGGGTAGTAATTGCCGGAGGGGGAGAGAATGATGCAGAAGATATACGTCTTGCTCGCGTGAACGCCGACGGTGCAGTCGGTCGCTATTATGAAGGGGCGAATGTAAAGGCTCGCTGCTTCCTGAGTGGGCACCCAGTCGCGCTCGATAGCTACGAGCTTTTTAAGAGCCTCGACGCAGAAATCAACGTCCACCTCGGGAATGCACATACGGCGGGCGGAATCGTTCATTCTCCTGAAGTTATCGGCGGGACGGAAGAGCCAAATCGATCCGTCCGCGCGGCGATAGGCCTTGAGCCCCTCAAAAATCTCCTGCGCGTAGTGGAATACCATGCAGGACGGGTCAAGCGAGAAGGGCCCGTAGGGCACGATGCGGGGATCGAACCAGCCCTTGCCCTCCTCGTAGTTCATCAAAAACATATGGTCGGAAAAATATTTTCCAAAGGGCAGGGGATCGATATTCGGCTTAGCCTTTGGCGCTGACGTAAGCTCTATTCTTATATTCTCCATAGTAACAGCTCCTATCATTATTACGCTTAAGCCGCATTCTATCACTTTAAATCAGTAAATGCAAGACCTCAGCTTTTTTTATCGCCCTTAACTCCGAAAACTGCGGTCACCGTTCCTACGGCGCAGACGCCTGCCGCGATCCAGAGAACGGAGGACGGCGGCATAACGTCGTACAGCCTGCCGGCAATAACGCTCGCCATAACGGAGCCCACAGTCGTCATCGTGAAGGCGAGGCTCTGAGCCTTGGCAGAGTCCCCGTAGCTTATAGTCTTCTCAACGTAGGGCACGACGGCGGAGGTATAGAGCGCATAGGACGGAGCCTGCAGCACGAAAGCGGCAAACAGGGTCGGTACGGAAGAGGCAAGAGCCATAGCCGCGGCCTTTAAAGTAAAGAACACGAAGGCAACGCGAAGAAGCATGCCGCTGTTTTTCTTTCCGAAGACCTTTGCGAAAAGCAGCATTACCGGGATCTCGACGGCGGCCATAAACCCGTTCAGATAGCCCATCGTTCCGGTATCGCCGCCGACGGCGCGGGTGACGTTTATAAGGAAGTTGCAAAGCGCGTTATGCGAAAAGAAAATGAGCGCCGTGCCGAGAAGCATAACGAAATATCGGGGATTGTCTTTAATAAAGCGCAGAAGCCCAGACCCGCTATCCGAGCTGGCGGCGGCCTGCCCCTTGGGAGCGAGGCGAAGAATGATGAACAGGGCTAAAAGCTGTAAAGCGACGAGAATGATCCCGCCGACGGGCATAGAGCGGATGCCGACAGCCTCAATTATTGCGCCTAGCCCGACGCTCATCAGCACGTAAGCAAGGGAGCCCATACCGCGGGCGACCCCGTAATTTATGTACGCCCCGGAGTGGATGAGATCGACGTAGAGCTTCAGATACATCGAATTGAGCGCGATGCAGAAGGCGATAAAGAACACGTAACCCGCCGAGGCGGCAAGCCCCTTTGAGGGGACGAAAAGCAAGAGAACGAGGCTCGCGGTCTCCAAAGCGAGGAGCGGCACGATAAGGCGGGCGGGGGTGATGGCCCTGTGCCTGTCGATAAGGGAGGACAGGACGGGCCCGAGTACGGCGCCCAACAGATTGCCGACGGCGAGGACGACCCCGAGCTCGGCGTTATTGTACCCGAGCCCCTGTAAAAAGACGGCGGCAAAGCCCGAGGTGAGGCAGAAATTCATCCAATAAGCCGCCTGCACGAAAGCGTATGAAACGGTGAGATTTTTCTTTTTTTCCATATTGAACGCTCCATAAAATACTAACGCCCATTTTATCCGCGAGAATACTCTTTGTCAACCGCCCTATAAGCTGCTTTTAATTCTGTCCACGGCGCTTTTTTCAAGGCGGGAGACCTGAGCCTGGCTTATCCCGATCTCCTTCGCGACCTCCATCTGCGTTTTCCCGTCAAAGAAGCGGAGGGCGAGTATACGCTTCTCCCTTTCGGAAAGACCTGCCATAGCCTCTTCAAAGGCTATCTGCCTCAGCCATACGTCGCTCGATGCGTTCTCGTCGCCGATCTGGTCGATGCCCAACACGGCGTCTCCGGAATCGGCGTAAACCGGCTCGTAGAGACTTACGGGCTCGGCTACCGCGTCCATAGCCGTGACGACCTCGGCGCGGCTTATTCCGAGGGCTTCGGCAATCTCCTCCGGTTTCGGCTCGCGCTGGGTCTCGGCCTGCAGCCGCTCCTTTGTGACGAGCACCTTATAGGCCACGTCCCTTATGCTCCGCGATACCCTGACAGCGCTGTTGTCCCGCAGAAAGCGGCGTATCTCGCCCGTTATCATCGGGACCCCGTAGGTACTGAACATCACGTTGTGGTTTACAAAGTCAAAATTATCTACGGCCTTTATTAGCCCTATGCAGCCCACCTGAAAAAGGTCGTCCGCGCTCTCGCCCCTGCCCTGAAACCGCTGGATGACGCTGAGTACGAGCCTGAGATTTCCGCTTATAAGCTCGTCCCGCGCCTTTTGATCTCCCGCCCTCGCTTTTTTCATCAGGGCAATCGTTTCCTCATTTTTCAAAACCGGAAGCTTAGCCGTATTAACTCCGCATATCTCTACCTTACCCTGCACGAAACCGCCTCCTATGTCTTCCTTTTCAGTATTTCCCCGCACAGGCGATTTAATACAAAAGGTAAAAGTTGACAAGATGGGCAAGGATGACTATAATAACTTTAATGAATTAGAGGAGACTGCAATATGGTTAAGCTTAACGATAACTTTCAAAAGCTCCCGGGCGGATATCTGTTCCCGGAGATAGGCAGAAGGGTGAGGGCGTTTCAAAACCCGCCCATGCCGGTAATAAGGCTCGGTATAGGCGACGTTACCCAGCCCCTCGCTCCCGCCGTCGTTGAGGCGATGAAAAAGGCCTCCGAGGAGATGGGGCATAAGGAGACCTTCAGGGGCTATTGCGAGGAGACCTGCGGGGCGTACGACTTTATCCGCTTCGCGATAAGGGATTCATACCTTGAGCGCGGAGTAAACATAGCTGACGACGAGATCTTCGTCTCAGACGGGGCAAAGTCCGACTGCGGAAACATCGGCGACATTTTCTCCGCGGATAATATAGTCGCCGTCTGCGATCCCGTTTATCCCGTATACGTGGACACGAACGCTATGGCCGGAAGAGCGGGCGATTTTGAAAACGGGAAGTGGTCAAGGCTTGTCTACCTGCCCTGCACGGCGGAGAACGGCTTTTTCCCCGAGCTCCCGGAAAAAACGCCCGATATGATCTACATCTGCTCGCCAAACAACCCGACCGGCGCCGCCGCAACCCGCGACCAGCTCAAGACCTGGGTGGACTACGCGAATAAGAACGGCAGCGTGATACTCTTCGATTCGGCTTACGAGGCGTATATAACTGAGGACGACAAGCCGCACAGCATTTTTGAAATTCCCGGAGCCGAGACCTGCGCCATAGAGTTTAGAAGCTTCTCCAAGACTGCGGGCTTCACCGGCGTCCGCTGCGCCTACACCGTTATACCCAAGGCGCTGAAGCGTGGAGGCGTCAGCCTCAACGCGATGTGGAACAGGCGCCAGGGCACCAAGTTCAACGGAGTGAGCTACGTTGTGCAGAGAGCTGCCGAGGCCACCTTCTCCCCCGAGGGAAAGCGCCAGATCGCTGAGACTATCGCCTACTATCACAATAACGCCCGGGTGATCCGAGAGGGCCTTTCCGCCGCCGGGCTTACGGTCTACGGCGGAGTGAACGCCCCCTATATCTGGTTCAGAACGCCTGAAGGCTTCGGAAGCTGGGAGTTCTTCGATAAGCTCCTCTATGAGGCCTGCGTCGTGACCACGCCGGGAGCCGGATTCGGCCCCAGCGGCGAGGGCTACATCCGCCTCACTGCCTTCGGAGACGCTGAGGCTACCCTCGAGGCGGTTGAGAGGATCAAAAGCATACTGTAATCATTAAACGGGCCGGAGCTCTCCGACCCGTTTATACTGTCGCTATATTATCGAAAAACGATAAAAATATATTGACAAACGGAGAATGACCTGCTATTATACAGACGAAAGGGGAGATGGGCTTGAATTGGAACAAAAAGAAGAGCGTCACTTTAAGTCAGGCGTGTCTGATAGCTTTTTCTGTTATGCTGGCGGCTCTTGACGTGGGGGCGTACTGGTTCTCGCGCTGGTTTTTCGGTATGCGCGGGGTAAATACCGGAATATGGCTCTATCTTATGATAACGATATACGCGGTCAGCGTGCCCGCATGGCTCTGCCTCTATGCCCTGTGGCTGCTTTTAAAGAACATCAAGAATGGCCGAGTATTCATCCCGGATAACGTCAGGTATCTTAGGATCGTAAGCTGGTGCTGCACCGCCGCGGCAGTTCTCTGCCTTGCGAGCGCTGCGTACTACCTGCCGTTTATCTTCGTCGCGATAGCGGCGGCCTTTATGTCGCTCATCGTCAGGATAGTAAAGAACGTGTTTCACGAGGCGATCGGAATGAAGTCCGAGCTCGACCTGACTATCTGAGGGCGCGCCGATGGAGATACTTGTTAATCTGGACGTTATGATGGCGAAGCGCAAAATATCCTCCGGCGAGCTTGCCGAGAGGGTGGGGATAACTCCGGCAAATCTTTCGATTTTGAAAACGGGGAAGGCGAAGGCTATCCGCTTTTCAACTCTTATGGCGCTATGCCACGAGCTCGAGTGCCAGCCGGGCGATATACTGGAATTTAAGGAGAACTGAAAATGGATAACGATAATCTGCTTCCGGAGAGCTTCGAGCCCGCCGGTCTTGTTCCTGTACCCAAAATTGAGAAAAAACCCTTCTTTTCCGCCTCAATTGAGGAGAAAATATCGGCGTTTCTGATGCTGATCGCTGCTTATATCTACACGCTGATGATAAGCGAAGAGAACCATGAAATGTGGCTCGGCATTTTCTTCTGCCTTTATGTTCTGATCTGCGAGCTTTTGAGCAGGAAAACGAGACCGACTGCGGAGAGCTTTATACTGCTCGGCTGCTTTGCCGCAACGGTTTTCAGCCTGATAGCCGGAAGACGAGCCGTATGGGAGTGGGAGAAGTTTCTCTTTATCCACGTTTTTGCCGTCGACATCTTATTCCTCTCGACGCCGTGAACGGGTTTTTTGTCATACCTTTTAAAAATTTTATCCTGCAGTTCCGCTGCGCTGTCTCCGCTTTTATCGGGAGTGGGCGCGAGAGAAAGGGCGGGAGGGCGGCCTTCGCCGTTGCCGCAGCCGCGGTTTCCATAATACTGTTTATCACCGCAGTAGGTCTGCTGTCTGCCGCGGACGAGCGCTTCGGCGAAGCCGTCCGCAGAGTAACGGACGCAATCAGAATCGACGATGTCGTCGTGTTGAGAGTGTTCCTCAGCCTGCATATAGGCGCGTGGCTCTTCGGACTTTTAGCGGGCTCTGCGAGGGCGGATAAAGCGAGGCTTCGCGCCCGAGGAGAGAGAATAGAGGGCTGGCTTTCAAGGCTCGGCCGCGTACCGGCCGCAGTATGGCTCGTTTCCTCTGCCGGCTTTGCCGCGCTCTACGCCGCATTCTTCGCTCTGCAGGGAAGCTATCTCTTCGGAGCGTTCGCAAGAAAGCTTCCTGAGGGCTTCATCGTGGCGGAGTACGCGAGACAGGGCTTTTTCGAGCTCTGCAGGGTGATGGCGGTGAACTTCGCCCTCGTCTGGTGCGTTACGCACACGGCGAAAAGATGCCCGCGGGAGAATCGCTTTATCCTTGCCGCAGCCCTCGTTATCCTCGCTGAGAGCCTTATTTTCGCCGTTATCGCCGCCTCAAAGCTCTGGCTCTATATCGACTGCTTCGGCTTCACGCCGAAAAGGATTCAGTCGGCGTGGCTGATAGCGGTTTTGGCCTTTGGCTGCGTCGCATTCGCCCTCAATATTGCCCTCGGAAAGCGGACGATGAGGCCGTGGCTGTTGTTTTCCGCCCTCACTTTGAGCGCGACTACGCTCCTGTAAAACGTGCCATCTCTACAAAATATAGATAAAATGAATTCCCGTTGCCGCAAGATAAGGCAACGGGAATTTTTTTAGCCCGATAAAGCCAAAAAATTATGGATATTTTTCAATTTTTCTCTTGCAATTTATGGTTCGGCACTCTATAATAAGTGCATATCGGTGGGGCAAAGTGGTGGAAAGTGTATCACCTTCCCACGAACTATAGGTAAGGTGGTGAAGAGATGGCCGGAATGACGGGAGTATACAG
>ONTN01000009.1 GCA_900320765.1 uncultured Eubacteriales bacterium | reverse complement strand
GATATATGATATATACTATTACGCTTAATCCTTCTCTTGATTATGTTATGAAGGTGGAAGATTTCAAAACCGGGCGCATTAACAGAGCCTCTTCGGATACCCTTCACTGCGGAGGAAAAGGCATCAATGTATCATTAGTTCTATCCGAATTGGGGCTTGAAAGCACGGCTCTCGGTTTCATTGCCGGCTTTACCGGCTCAGAGCTTGAAAAACGGCGCAAAGAATGTTATCGTTTCAATGGCTGAAAACGGAGCAGTGCTCATTGCGGAAAACGGAAATGTTTATTCATCACCCGGAATAAAAGGCAAACAGCTTAACAGCACCGGCGCAGGCGACAGCATGATTGCAGGCTTCATAGCCGGATATATCAGAACGGATGATTTTGATTATGCACTAAAGCTCGGAAACGCCTGCGGAAGCGTTTGATCTTATCTTCTGTGGTCTCATCCTTCTCGTCAATGTTCTTAAGTAAAGGTCCGCGGCCGAATTTATCTCTCAGATGAAACAGCGGGAGCAGGATATAGACGGTCACGAGCAGACAGATCAGATTGACAAGCGCCCAGCATCTTTCGCCGAAGCTGCTGCCGCTCGGCCGGAGGACCGAGTCCGGCGAGGGGCCGTCGGTCATGGAATCCAATTTATCAACGATAGTAAAATCGCCCGGATAGTAAACCACGGTATAGCTGCCGTTGAGCTGTACCTCCTCGCCTTCGGCAATAATGGTGTCATCATACAAACCGATCGCCTCGTCTACTCCGGAGCGCGGACGCGAAACGGTATAATCGAGTTTGTCATCGCCGACCGTCCCGGTCACCTCGGCAGTAAATACAGGATCGGGTTGACCAAAGGCTTTGATCTCGTCCTTGGCCGTCACGACGGCAAGGCGCGGTAAGATACGGATCTCGCAATAGGCGCTGACGCTCTCCATTCCGGGGTAGCTCGCGCGCACAAGCACGTAGGTCGATTCGTCGACATAGCGCGCGACAGGCGGGTTTTTAGACCATGTCGCACCGCCGTCGACGCTGTATTCGATCACGGCGCCATCAAGGTTTACAGTTGCGCTGACGCTGTGCTCCAGGGCGTCATATACGCCTTCATATCGGGCGACACGAAGCGTCAGGACGCCGTTTTGGGTCTTGCTCATATTGCGAGGCGTCATCACCGCAAAAACCACCAGACGGCCGTTGGTGATGGCGGAGGAGCAGGTGGATAATGCCAGGATCTTGCTCGAGCTGTTGGCAACCTCTCTGCGGTAGATCATCGGAGAAGAGCTTTCAAGAAAGTTGATCACATCCGCGCCGCTTTTGTTTGAAACAGTATACACCTGCGACTCGTAGGCGTTGGTCAGCACAACGGCAAAGGTGGTCAGATCATAAACGCCCGAACCGGCGACGAGAACACCCTCGCGATGACTGTCAAAATAGCTCTCATCCATGAATTTGTCCAGCGAGCCGAACATCGAGCCGTTGGACATGTGATGTCCGTAAAGGAGATTGTAGTTGTCGACAAAACCGCCATTGTTGGCGGAGGCCAGATAGATTGCGCCGGTGATCGAGCTTTGACCGTAAATGTCGTGACTGGTGTAGTACAGGTCGTCCGGTCCCTGCATGACAGCGTAATCGATGTTTGTGTCATACAGCGTCAGCCATGCGCGGTAATCGCTCAAAATATTGGAAAGCGTTCCGGCACCCGAGGCCGGCGCGGCGCCTTCCTCAATTATCTCCGGCTTGTACTGCAACAGGTCCCACGCGCCGGTGACGGCGGTATTCTGCGTATAGAAGCTGTCATAGAGGACATAACCGGAATACAAGATCAGCGCGGCGGCCAGAAGGCCGGTCAAGAGAGAGACAACGCTGCTCCCGGCTGTTCTCACAAGGTTGAGAATGTTGACGACCCGGCTTTTTCCCGGAGCCGTGCCTTGTACGGCTTTATTAAAAACGTCTGGCGTGTTTCTGTTGACGACTGCCATGCCTGTCCGCCTCCTTTCCTGCAGGATCAAGCTTGTTCCGCCCCGGGCTTACAGTCCGTTCCGGCGAACGATCGTGATCACGGTACCGAGGATCTCAGATTTATCTACGGCTCCGAAATAGCGGGAATCCGTACCGCCGACGCGATTGTCGGCGAGCACAAAGCACTCCCCTTCTTCAAGCTTCAGAGGATACTCCGTGAAACCCACATAACGCGAGGTCGGATAGAAGATGTTTTGCTCCAACACGGGGATTTCGTTCACTTTCAGCTGCTCGGTATCCGTGATCTCCACGGTGTCGCCCGAGACGGCTGCGACGCGGCAGATGAAAAGCTGCTTTTGGGGATTATCGGGCGTGACCTTTTCGATCACGATCACATCCTGCGCCTCCACGTTTTTATCCAGGCGGTAGAACAGCACAAGATCCCCCGCGTCGAGTCGGGGACTCATGTCGCCGTTTGGCATGTGTGTCAGGCCGACGATCTGGAAAAAAAGCAGCCAGATCACCAACAGAAGCGCCGCAAGCCGAATGAGCAGGGTCTGATACTCTCTGACGCCGCTCTCGGCGCGGCGGAGCTTTTTCCTTATACGCCTCTCGCCGCTTTCTGCGCTCTCCGGCGTCTTAGAGGCCGTGTCGAGGGGGGGCGCGATTTTTTCTTCACTCATATGGGTATGCTCCTTTTCGGACCATTAAATAAAAAACACATTTCTTGCCTCGGTACGGCGGCTCACGGCGCGCTCTCGTTCTTTTATAGAGCGTCCCGTCGGCTGTCGGACAAAGCATTGCTGCGAGGCGGCTCCGCGGCTCGCGGGGCCGCCTCGCAACGGTTTTATTTAATATCTCTCCCTATATCAAAGAGATCGAAGGGCCGGTCAGGCCGCCTCGCTTACCTTGCGCTTGCGGGAGAGCGCGAAGAGCACAACGCCGCCGACAAGCATCAGGATGTAAGGTGCGACGCGCAGCGCCACGCCGGTCGGAGAAATGATGCTCAGCGTGTTGGTGACCTGGATGGCAACATTGCTGTCGGCAGCCGGAGCGGCAGCCTGAGCATAGATCGCTGTCTTGGTCGTGTTCAGCGTGGCGGTCTTGCTGTCGGAGGAGAGTCCGCCGGTACCGCCGGTCCAAACGACATCGGTTTGCGCGCCGGTGCCGATCGTCTCCTTAGCAGTAGCGGCATACGTCGTACCGAGAACATCGTTGGTCTCGGTCACCGTGACCTTTGTGCCGTTCGGGATACCGATGTACTTGATCGTTCCGCCGTTGGCGATCGACGGGATACCATCCTTATCGGCGGTGCCGACTGCATCCGCATTGCCGACCTTGTACAGGGTATTGGCGGGTACAGTCGTGCCGTTCACCGTAGTGGTGGCAGCCTGAGCTGTCTTTGTGGCAGAAGCTGTCCCCGTCTCCTCCACAATGAACTGGAAGGTGCCGGTAGCGGAACCGGCCGTCCATGTCGCGTCAAACGGGAACTTATGGCTGTTCATCGTTTCATCGCCGGAAAGCGTTTTGCCGATGGTCAGGTTATAGGTGCGGTATTCATCGGCGGTGCTGGCGTCGGCAGCCGTGTTCGTGTCAACAAAACCGTTCGTCTTATCGGTATTGTCCGCAGATCCGGGAGTGATGTCCGCTGTAGCCGACTGGCTGTTGACACAGACATAACCGTAGATTCTCCACTCGGCCGCAGTAGAACCATCCGAATAAGTGCTGCTTCTCATGACGTACACATCAAGATAACGGACGTCTGAGATGCTGCCGTCGGTGACACCGGAGGTGGTGTAGCTTGTCGCGTTCTCGGTGATCTTGTAGCGATATACGCCGGGCTGCGAAAACACGACGTTCGAGAAATCAACGGTCAGGTTCTTGTAGTTGGCCGTGCCTGCGGCGGACGCATCCAGAATGTCCGCATTGGTCCATGCGATCGTATTTGCGGAAGTGCCGTTCATCGAGACGCCTGTGGTGACGCCGGGCAGAACGGTCACAGTAGTAGCAAGCCCGGAAGCATGATCCGTCGTAGTGTCGGTGATCTGGACAAGTTCGGAGCCGGAAGCCGCCGCGATCTCGTAGGCGTACGTGATCTCAGGGCCGTAGACCAGGCTTTCGTCCGGGTTATAGACGGTGATCTCTTTCTTCAGGTTGACAGACTTGTCATTAACATTCTGCGTATCGGGAGCGGTATAGCCGCCGACCTCACCGTTGGTCAGATCCTGTACCGCAAACGCAGACGTGCTCAGCGCCAGCACCAGTACGAGCGCCAGGATGAGAGCTCCGATCCTTTTCATGGTCTTCATTTTTATTTTCCCCTTTCCTGTGTTTTGAAAAATTATACCTGTATTCATGGGGCTTTCGCCCGAAGCTGATGTTGTGACAGGGGGGGGGCTTTCGCCGGAGCTGAAGATCCTGTCGCTGCTGTCTGAATCATCCATTCTTTGTTTTTTCCTGCGCCGTATCAGAATTCCCGGCACGGACAGAAAAACGCCGAAGAGAAGCATCAGAGCAAAGGGAGTCATGTGAAAATCAATGCCCGTGGGCGAGATGTAGGTTTCACCCTTGTTCTTAAAAACTACTGTAAGGCTGTAGTTCCCGGAGTGGATGGTCCCCTCAGAAGAGCCGTCAGAATAGTTGTTCACTTCAGGAGAAAACGTTGCTTGAGCATTCGACACATTCGTGGTACGCCACTCGCTGGAGAAGAAGGTAAACGAACGGGTCTGATCATCATGGTCCGTCGTGATATACTCGCCCTCTACTCCGTCCTTCGCTTCATCCCGTTCGGATATAGTCGTTGCGTAGCCGGGCTTTTGGGCTTGAGTGATCGTCAGAGTATACTTGTAATCTGAAGTATAGTTCGGCTTACTTTGTCCGGTAAAGACCATTACTTGTTTGGATTTGATCACAATGCCGTTTTGATCGATCACGTCAACTTTTACACTGTTACCTTTCCAATCAGCAGTATTGTAGGATACAGTAACGATTACTGTGTAATTCTCATTGTTTTTCAGATTTGTTGAAATCGATCCCCATTGTGTTGTTGGATCCACAACCTGATTCCTGCCGTTCACTTTACCCAGCAGTTTCACATCGGAAACGGAAACGGTATATGTAAACTCATCCTCGACATTGCCGTCTAAAACTTCGTTTCTGACGGTGAAGGTAAAAATCTGCGGCTGGTTTTTTGTCCACGAAGTGCTCAGTGTAATAGGATTATAAACCCTCTGCGTAAAATCGTAAGAATTACTCAGAATATCCGTATGACTTGGCTGTATCGTCGTGTTCCTACGGCTTGTATTATTCAGCAGCCATGCGATAAAACACCAGCCCGACTGATTTGTCGTTGGCTCGCTCGGCTTGGGAACACGCTCACCCCTCGCCATCGTGTAAGTGATCGTTCCAGGGGCGTTAGATACGAGATAATACACATACGGGATATTCGTATTGCTGGTCGCAGGACCGGTCCACGTGTGCAGATTGCTTCCCGTTCGCACGATATCAAAGGTCACCTTGACCGCATCGCTCCACACGGCGTAGAGGGTCTGATCATAGGGCGGTTCATCGCTGAAGTCCCAGAGATAATCGCTTCTGACCTTGTCGAGTACGATGCCGTCCGCATCAGGAGTGATGGTCGTGTCGCCCCAGGTCACTTCCTCCGTCGAACTGAAATCGGTATGCTCCGCGATATCGGCGTTGGTCGTCCAGCCGATGAAGACCTTTTCGAAGCGGGTCGGGTCAGCGGGACTGTAGACATTGTCTATGATATTCTCCGCATCGAGAACATAGATATCGCCCGACAGGTTCTCATAATTCGTATCTGTCTCCGTCCAGACGCCGCCGTTTACATCGTAAAGAACCTGCTCGTAAGGCTGTTCCGTATAGGTGACGACAACGCCTGTGGCATCTGTCACGAGTGTTCCGCTGTAGCTAACCGTCGCGCTGTATACGACGTCCGTGCTCCCGGTGCCGTGAACCGTACCGGTGGGATATTCGCCGGCAACGCTCATTATTTTGCGGATATGATCGTTCGTCGCCTCGGCGGTAAAGATGTCGCCCTCGGAGGCTTTGGGGAGAACGATCTTGATGCTGCCGTTGGCCGAGACGGTGATCTCATCCTCGACTTTTTCACGGTCAAACTCGCCGGTGACTTCGTTGACGACGCTGATAGCCGTTTCGGAAGCACTCAAATCGATCGTGATCTCTTCGTCGGTAGTGTTGATGAAGGTGACGTACAACATCGGCTCCCACATGGCGTAGAGCGTTTCCTCTTCGTCTCTCGTGACCGCAGCCACAGAATCCGGAGCAAAGGTCGGAATAAACGGATCGCCGGTCTTCGGGTTGTTGGGATCGCTGTTTTCGTCAAATCCGATCAGCAGATATCCGTTGGCATTGGGAAAGAAGTTCGTGACGCTGTAACTTGTATCTGATGTGGCATAGCGATTCAAATGAAGCGCGATATTTGACTGGAAGTCGCCGAAGAGGATCTGTGTGGGATTGCCATCAAAGAGTTCGGAGCTTGTATTGATGACCTCGCTTCCGGGGCCGGAAAGTCCGGGAAGGGCGGTCGAATCCACGGTGTTGATAAATCCGCCGTACAGATCGTTCGCATCCAGGATCAGGTTTGTGATTTCGGGACGCCGGTAAGACGTCGTTCCCTCTTCATAGCAAGCCTGCATGTGGATGATAGCGCCGATGCTGTCGTGTTCAGAAACGAGATCCGAATCAATGGTGAAGCTGTCGCCCGGCTGATAGTAGATCGGATCGCCGTTGTCGTCCAGCTGAATCGGAATCCATCTGGTTTCCGGTTCGCCGTTTCCCAGATAAGTGACAGGCATCACCACACACCAGCCGCGAAAGATCCAGCCGGGCGTTGTGTTCGTCGGCGCGCGCAGGATCTTGGTCGGAGACTGGTCGGCATAGAGCTGATGCGCAATATCTGCCGGATCCGTCCACTGATCCACTTCGCCGACGATGTGCGTCACTCCGTCTTCATCATATTCATAATAATCCGGATTGTACTTTATATAGTATCCGCCGTCAAGGCGCCACAGCGCGCGAAGCTCCAGCGGACCCGTCACAGGATCGTTGAAGTTGAAGGGCATGGAGTCAACGGAGCCGTTATCGAACACCTGGAACCATCCCATAAAGGTGTAATGCTCACCGTTGACCGGACGGTAGGGATAGCTTGTATACGTGTCGATAAAAGTCTGTTTGTCCAGTTTTGAAATGCCTTCCCAGTAGCTGAGATCGGCATGGTCTATAGTATCAGAATACCAATCGTAATACGTATCAAGCTGATCCTCGGTGAGATATACGGCGTTGCGCAGTTCTGTCGGCAACCCCCAGACGCCTTCCGACTCTATTCCAAGGCGCTGCGTGTTGAGGTAATAATACTTTTCGCCGGTATAGTATGTCGGATCGCTGCTGTCCAGCTCTTTATCCGTAAGCTTGATATACCCGCGCGCTGTCGAGTATTCGCCGACCGTTGTGCCGTAGTTTGCCGTGAAATAGGTCGACACGGACGAGTTGACCCTGTGGTCGAGCACACCGGCGTTGGGGTCGATCTTCACGGTATACTGGAGGATCTTCAAAATCGGATAAAGCACCACGTTTTGGGCAGGCATGGTCTTGTTGGCAAAGTCGAAGGGTTCGCCGATGCCCTCCGAGTTGGTGTACCAGCCAAGGAAATTGTGGCCTTCCGGCACATCAACTTCGTCCGTGTACAGATCCGCATCGGCCAGAGTCTCGGTATAGTAGTATTGGTCTGTCTCGGTAGATGTTCCGATATTGAAGGTCAGCGTGTACTGCTTCGGTGTGTAGAAGAAGTAAACGTCGTTCTGGTTCCCGTTATCCTCATAACAGCTGTAAAAATACTCATAGCCCTCGATGTCCCATGCCATCTGGAACTGTGGGTCGACGTTGGAGATGACATCTTGCTCGAGCCGCGCTTCATAAAAGTTGCGGCCGTTAAGCACGGAAGAATTGACATGGGCGATGTCGGTGCTCCAGGTCGTTGGAAGGTAATCAAAATATTCCGACCCAGGCTTGACTGTCGTGGTGTTGGGATCGTAGGTCCCGTCGATCGCCTCATACAGAATATGGTAGTCTTTGAAGCGGTCGCTGTTGCTGGTGGTACCATAGTAGGCAACGAGGTGATGCACGCGATTGCTGTTTATGATATCGGTCCCGGCGCGGTTGGAGCAGATCTCCTTGGACATATATTCGTAAACGCCGTTGAAGTCGGGGTTGCTGCCCTGCTGTCCGCCCCAGGTCGGGCGCTCGTTAGCAATCCGGCAGTACAGACTGTCGTAATAGCCCGCCCAGGTGTACATGGTGTAATTGGAGTTTGACGGCCGCGTAAAGGTAAAGTTGGGGTTGGACGGCGTTGGCCACTGGTCCCCGATATAGGCACCGTATTTGGCCCGGATGCAGTATACGTTTTCGCTCTCGCTCGGGAGATAATCGCCGCTGATATTCAATTCGGTGGCGACATAGCTGTTAGTATATGTCCGGCCGTTGACGTTGTCGGTCATGGAGAATGCGCCGCGATAAGAATAACCGGAACCGTTGGAAGGCACACCTCGGATACTTGTAAGCAGAGCAGTGAGCGGATCATCGTTAAACATGTACTGGATCCAGTTGCCGTAGGGTTCCCAGTCGCTGGTGGAACCCTGTCGGCCACCGGTCTTCACGTAATTATCGCGGCCGATATGAAACACGATCGTGAAAAGTGACCGGCTGAAATACACATTGAAGACCGTGCTTCCGTCGCCATTGATGGTTACGGACGGATCTGACAGCGCGGTATCATGTTCGTAAAATATCTCGTCACCGGGAATGCCGGCCTCTTCACTCCCGAGCACGGCACCGACATCATCAAGATAAGCCGGGTCGAGAATGCCGACTGTCCCTTCTGTGAAAGCTGCAAGCTGTGAGAGCGTGACCGTCGAGCCGGAAGAAAAATCAGTTCCAAGCCTGGTGTTCAATTCAGCGGTCGTGATGACCTTAACAGCACTTGCTGTGTAATCATCCTTTGGGTCGCTGGGGGCGGTATACCCGATCTCCTGGGCGTTTTCCGTCCAGTAGACGATCGTGATCCGGGAAGGACCGGGCGTCCATTTGGCGCTCAGGTTCAAACGATCCAACGCATCATAGAGTTTCAGGGTGCCCTGAGACGATCCGGAAGCAAAAAGCGCCATCGCACCGTCGTCGCCTGTAGTCCCTATAGTCCCTGTGTTATTGCCGTTATCCTTCAGATACAGCGTCCCATTATAAACAATGCTGCCGTTTCCGTCGGCAATCCGGATCGCAGTCGTATTGACAGTGACGGTATGAGGCCTCGCATTCTGAACGTCATAGTAACTGACTATAACGTCTGCGGGTGTGGTCAGATTGGTGATATTCCCGTTTGAATCCGTCACTGCGAAAGCATACCAGCCATCGAAGTTGTATCCGTCGCGGCTTGAAGTTTCCATGGCGGTAAAGATATTCGAATTCGGATCTTCTACCATTCCAACCGGCGGATTGAGCGGAGTGCCCCAGGACTCACGGAAGGTCGATGCGACATAGCGAGCACCGCTTTCGCTGGCGCCGGAGTAAAAGTCGACCCAACGCGCCTGAACAAAAACGGGATAAAGATCCACCGAAGAGGTGTCCGCAAGGTCCACGGTCAAATAGACACCGTCTCTGCCGGGGTCCGTCAATTCTGCTCCGGTGTAGTCGATCGTCTGCTTCTGGATCCAGTTCGGGTTCTCTTCTGTAGCGGCATTGTATTCCCAGCCGGTAAAAATAAGATGAACAGGGTCTGTGCTGGTGGAGACAACGTCGCTGATCTTGACGTCTACATGTGTGGAAGAGCCGAGCGCGATCATTTTGCGGGCCATCAGGTCTCTCGCGCCCACAACAGCCACGTCTTTGGCATAGAGCATGAAGTTGATGAAATTGTAGTTTTTGAACAGCGGCGCGAGGAGCACATGAACATTGCCGTCCGCATCAACCGTACCGCTGCCGGAAGCAGCCGACAGGCTCCAGGAGACTGTGTTCCCGATGCTGACATCGTTTTCGGAAATCGTGATCGGAGACTCGAATTCGATCGGATGAGGCGCGGCGGGCCAGGTAAAATAGAGCTTGTCGTCGGGGCCGATGCCATGGTCATCCGTAGTTCCTTCGATGAGATGCGGTTCGACCACGTACCATCCGTAGAAATATGTTTCCTGTTGATCCGCAACCTGGTTTGACGGGTCCTCGATCAGCTCGAGCGTTTCCCCGTTTTCAAGGATCTGTGTGAACTGCGTATCGTTATGCTTGTTGATGAACAGATAAGGCTCGCCGGTATAATACGTAACGCCGCCGTCGGTTTCTTCGTCTGCTCCGGGCTTGATAAAGTGGAACATCACACGGGGAGTTACAACCGTTTCGTTCTCGTGATCGACGACGACGTAGACAGAGAACCCGTCAGTCTCGAAGCTGAGGACGCCGCCCTCCGCGCTGACGTCCATCTCCTGCGGCGTGCTGCCAAAGTGAACAACAGCCAGATCAAGCTCCGCGGCCTCGTCGTCCATCAATTCGATCGACACGCTCAGCGGCGCGTCAAAGATGAGATGCTCGCCCTCGCTGTCCACTACGGCGATGTCAAACAGGCGCGCGAAAGTAAAGTCGGATGAGTTCAACAGCTCAGCCGTCTGATCGAGGTATTGGGAATAAGACTCGCTTTCGCTCGTAAGTTCCTGGACGAAAAGCTCCGCTCCCTGCGGGAATTCGGTCCCCTCAGGGGCGTTGACAGAAACGGAATATGTGCTTCCGTCACCGGCTGTGACGGTCTTGCGGATCGTTCTGGTAAAGGTCCAGACCGAGAAGCCGTCCGCGGTAAAGGTGACCCATCCGTCGACCGGTACGACCGTTGCAACCAGCACAGGCTCGCCGTCGTCCGGCGTATGGTAGATGTTGACCGACTCCTGATCCAGGAAGGACTCGTCATAGAGATGGACGACTACGCCCTCGTCGGCGGGCTGCCAGCTCTCCTGTGCATCCTGCTTCTCTTCATCGGTATATATATTGATATCGTAGGAGGCCAGCATTTGCTCGCCTTCGATGGTTTCGGCCTCGGTCGGTACAGCGTCGATCACGCCGTTAAGCGGCAGCTGTCCGGTGATGAACAGCTGTTCGTCCGCGCGAAGCGGATCCTGATCGGTATAGAGCTTTTCGCTCTCCTGCGCCGTCTCGTCCTCGAGCGCGGGATCCGGACTCGTCTCAGGAGCGAGGTCCGTTTCGGGTGCGGGGCTCTGCTCAGGAAGCTCCTCCTGAACGTAGACGAAGATCAGATCAAACTTTTTGATCTCGAATCGGATCATGTCTTCTTCCGTTTTTAGGATCCTGCTCTCGGTATGCTTTTCGCTCACGATCACACGAAGATCCAGTTTCTCCTCGATCGCACGCTTGATCAGATCACTCTTAAGCTCGACCGTGATATCGCTTTCGGGGCGGAATTCGTTTTCATCCTCATCATAGACGCGAAGAGCAAAGCAATAGAGAGGCGACTTGCCCTCGCCCTCCGGCTTATAGTCCGTTTCCTTCCAGACAACCGAGGCTTTCAAGGGCAGCTCTCCCTCAAGCGTCATCTCCAGCTTGTCGGCAGGCTCCAGCTTTTCGATTTTCCGGGAGACGATTTTTTCCTCGGCTTCGTCTTCCCGGGAAGATTCCTTTACCGCATCGGTGCTTTGCTTTGTCTCCGGCGCAGGCGTCACTGCGGCAGGCTCCGATTTCGTATCCGGAATCGGCGTTTCGGAAACGGGCTCCGGCGTTTCCTGAACGGGTGCAGGCGTTTTGGGCGTGATCTCCGGTGTTTCCTCGGCGGCTTTTGGCGTTTCGATCACGGGCGCCGGCGTTTCCTCAGTCGGCGCAGGCGTTTCTTCAACCGGCGCAGGCGTTTCTTCTGTGAACTCCGGCGTATTCCCGTCGGAATTCGGCTCAACGGAGACGGCCTCATCCTCGGCATAGACGGCGAGAGCAATGAAATTATCAACGCCGATATTCCCGGCGAACATAAGCAGAACGAGAAGCAGCGCGAGGATTCGTCTGAACAGTTTCATTACGCTCACCACCTTTCACTAATAATCGAGTAAGTATGAAGACAGTCATTCTATCGTGAGAAGAATGACACTCAAAGCATTTTTTCTTTTGCTTTCAGGCAACTCTTCGCATAGAAACCCATCTTTCAATTTGAATATGATAATCCAACATTCATGTTATGTCAACAATATGAACGCGAATTCTTACAATAAATTACAAAAAATTCTCCCGTTTTCACATGAAACGCGATACGATCGTAAAAAAACAGCTCCCATCTCTTTTGAGATAAGAGCTTTTGTGTTTTCTTTTATTTCCAGTTCTTCCAGACCTCCGGGCAATAGCCGACGGTAGCCTGTTTGCCGTTGCGCACGACGGGAGTTTTGATCAAATACGGGTCCTCGAAAAGCTTCTCGAGCTTTGCCTCGGCCGAGGCCAGATATTGCACGAGCGGATAGTCCTCGTCCGCGCTGTCGATCAGCGCGTCCAAACCGACCGCGTTTTTGACGGAGGAGAGCTCTCCCCTGCTCATGCCGTATCTGAGCACGTCGATATATTGATACTTGATCCGGCGCTCCTTAAAATAGCGTTCTGCCTTCTTCGTATCGAAGCATTTGGACTTGCCGAAGATCTGGATGTTCATCCTCAGACCTCCGTAATAACGGGCAGGATCATCGGGCTGCGGTTCAGGCGTCTGAAGAGATAGCCGGAGACGCTGCTTTTGACCTTGCTCTTGATCGCGCTCCAATCGACGATCTTTGCCTTTTCGCAGCTTTCGATCGCCTCGAGCGTGACCCGTTTGAGCTCTTCCATCAGTTCCTCGGCCTCTTTCACATAAATAAAGCCGCGGGTGACGATTTCGGGCTCGCCGAGGATCTTATGGTCATAGGAAGAATAGGACATCACGACAACGACCATGCCGTCCTCCGCCAGCTTGTGGCGGTCACGCATCACGACGCTGCCGATCTCGCCTGTGCCGCCGCCCGCAAGCAGGACGGCGCCCGCCTGGACGCTGCTCTCCTTGCTGATGCCTTTCTTGCCGATCTCGATCACGTCGCCGTTCTCTGCGAGGACGATGTTCTGGGACGCGACGCCCATCAGCCTGCCGAGCTCCGCGTGCCTCACAAGCATACGGTATTCGCCGTGGACGGGAATAAAGTATTTCGGCTTCGTCAGGGCGAGCATCATTTTGTGCTCCTCCTGGCAGGCATGGCCGGAGACGTGCAGATCCGTGTGACGGTCGTAGATGACCTCCGCGCCCTTGTGGAAGAGCGCGTCGATCACACGGCTGATCGTCGTCTCGTTGCCGGGAATGGCCGATGCCGAAATGATCACGCGGTCCCCCGCGCCGATCGTGACCTGCTTATGCTCGGAAAAAGCCATGCGGTAGAGCGCGGACATACTCTCGCCCTGGCTGCCGGTGGAAATGATCACGACCTGGTCCTTGGGCAGTTTATTGATATGCTCGATGTCCGTCATGACGTTCTCGGGAATATCCATATAGCCCAGGATCGTCGATACGCGCAGGATGTTCTCCATGCTGCGCCCGGTAATCGCTACCTTGCGGCCGTGCTTGGCGGCTACCGTGATGATCTGCTGGAGTCGGTGTACGTTTGAGGCGAAGGTGGTGATGATGATGCGTTTGTCACAGCCGGTGAAGAGCTTGTCAAAGCTGTCCCCCACCTTGCGTTCCGAGGCGGAGTGCCCCGGATTCTCCGCGTTGGTCGAGTCGCTGAGCAGAGCAAGCACGCCGTCTTTGCCGAGCTGACCGAAGCGCGTGAGATCGATCATGCCCCCGGAGATTGGCGTGAGGTCGATTTTGAAATCGCCCGTGTGGATCACGGTGCCGAGCGGCGTGCCGATGGCCAGCGCCACGGAGTCGGGGATGCTGTGGTTGACGTGTATGAATTCGATCGTGAAGGCGCCGAGGCGGAAAGGCGAGCCCGTCTTGCGGATAAAGATCTGTGTGTTGTAGAGCAGATCGTGCTCCTCCAGCTTCAATTCCACCAGCGCGGCCGTCAGCGGCATCGTATAGATGGGTACGTTGAGCTCACGTATGAAATAGGGTACGGCACCGATGTGGTCCTCATGTCCGTGCGTGAGGATGAGACCGCGGATGCGGTTTGCGTTCGTTTTGAGGTATGTGAGATCAGGGAGGACAATGTCGACGCCGTACATGTCCTCGTCCGGAAATCCCATACCGCAGTCCACGATAATGATATCGCTTCCAAATTCAAAAACGGTCATATTCTTGCCAACCTCACCGAGGCCGCCAAGAGGGATGATTTTCAGTTTTGAGATCATAGATCCTCCATTCATCAATGTATTCCGTAATTCACATATACGGAAGATATGTATCCCGTATATGATTGTTCCCGCAAAGACGCCCGTTCTATACCGGGCCGATCACATTTCCGTTCTGCCCTCAAGCGCGCGGTTGAGCGTTGCGTCGTCGGCAAACTCGAGGTTGGAGCCCACGGGGATACCGTAAGCCAGGCGCGTGACCTTGACGTTAAAGGGCTTGAGAAGGCGCGAGATATACATGGCCGTGGCTTCGCCCTCGGTGTCGGGATTGGTCGCCATGATGACCTCCTCCACCTCGCTGTCGGCGACGCGGACGAGCAGCTCCTTGATGCGGATATCGTCCGGCCCCACGTGGTTCATCGGAGAGAGAGCCCCGTGGAGGACGTGATAGGTGCCGTTGTATTCGCGCCCGCGCTCGATGCTGGCCACGTCGCGCGGTTCGGACACGACGCAGATCGTACCCTTCTCGCGTCTGTCGCTGCGGCAGATCGCACAGACCTCGCCGTCGGTGAGGTTCTGGCAGATCCTGCAGCAATGCACGCTCTTCTTCGCCTCGCTGATCGCGTCGGCAAAGGCCTGCGCCGTCTCGTCCGGCTGGGCAAGCAGGTAGAAAGCCAGCCTCTGCGCGCTCTTCTTCCCAATACCGGGCAGAGAGGCAAAGGCGTCGATCAGGTTTTCAAGCGAAGAAGGGAAAAAGGACATACTCTTTTACTCCTCAGGCGTTTTTCAGTTCGCAAATCGCTTTGGCGCGGTCTTGGGCTTTGAATACCGAGCTGCCCGCGACGAGCACGTCGGCCCCCGCCGTCTTGACCAGCGCGGCCGTATTTTTATCAATACCGCCGTCGACCTCCAGCTCGCAGAGAGGATGATACCGTTCGATATAGCCGCGGATCGTCTCGATCTTCGGGAGCATGCCGTGCATGAAGCTCTGTCCGCCAAAGCCGGGCTCGACCGTCATCACAAGGATCAGGTCTACCTTCTCGATAAAGGGCAGCGCCGCTTCGGCGGCCGTGCCGGGCTTGAGCGTGACGCCGGATTTTTTCCCAAGCGCGCGCGTTTTTTCGATCGCGGCAAGGATATTCTCCTCGCTGTCGGCCTCGACGTGAAAATTGACAAGATCCGCTCCCGCGCGGCAGAAGGCCTCGGCGTAGCGGACGGGCTCTTCGATCATCAAATGGGCGTCGATAAAGAGCTCCGTTGCGGCGCGCAGAGACTTCAAAACGGGGATGCCGATGGAAATGTTGGGAACGAAGCGGCCGTCCATCACGTCAAAATGCACATAATCGGCGCCGCCGAGGCGGATATCCTCTACCTCGGCTCCGAGCCTGGAAAAATCGGCGGATAAAATGGAGGGAGCGATCTTGATCATCATGCTCTCCTTTCGGATCCCGTTTGACGTGAGAATCTCGGGCTTCATTACAATACATAAATTTTACCACCTATCGCCTCTTCGGGCAATAGTGAAAATGCCCGAAAAATCGCAAAAAAAGGCCTTTTTCCCTTTCTTTTGCAGAATTCATTTTTCGTTCATGTTTCCGTCATTTCTCGTTCACGCGCTCCCCCGCCTTTTCTCTTGACGCGGCAGATAAATCGTAATAAAATAAACTGAAAAGAAAAGACACGGAGGAGAAGCATCTTGCGCAATCACAGAGGACGCGGCGGTTTTTTGACGCCGCTGTATGTTTTTGCAATCATATGGCTGTTTTCCGCCACCTTCTTCCCCCTCTATGAGCTGTGGGGGATCCTGTTGACGCTCGGGCTCTGCTCGATCGGAGCCTTTATTGCGGGGAAAGCCTCCGCCAAACGGGCGATGAAAAAGGAAAAGGAAGCGGCGGACGCCGCCGCGGCGAGCATCGCCAAGCAGGCCGAAGAAGCGAAGAAAAACCCCAAAAAGAAGAGCTACGGCCCGGAGGTCGATCCGATCCTGGAGGAGGGCAACCGCGCGCTGAGTGAGATGGGTCGGCTGTATATGTCCATCAAGGATCCGGAGGTCCGCGCCAAGATCAACGAGATCATGCGCATCACCGACAAGATCACGCAGGACGCCATCCACGACCCCAAGGACATCCCGCAGATCAAAAAGTTTATGAACTACTATCTGCCGACAACGCTCAAGCTGCTCAACTCCTATGACAGGATGAGCTCGCTCGGCATCGAGGGCGAAAACCTCGATAAAAGCATGAAGAGCATCAATGAGATGCTCGACGCGGCCATCGCCGCCTACAAGAAGCGTCTCGATTCGCTGTTTGAAAACCAGGCTCTTGACATTGAGACGGATATCGAAGTCATGAACACCATGCTTGCGCGCGAGGGGCTCGCCGGCGACGACGAGTTTGATCTCTCCGCTCAGGCCAAGAAAAAACAACGTGAGCAGCAGATGCAGGCGCAGGGTCAGCTCCAGCAGATGCCGCAATAACAGAAAGGAACGAAACTATGAGTGAAGAAACCAGCTACATCCCCAGCCTGACGCTTGAGCCGAACGCTCAGGCCGTCGCCGCCGCTGCCGTCGAGGCCAAGGAAGAGGAAAAGATCGAGGATATTCCCGTCGAGCGTCTGGAGCTCAGCAAGCTCTCCCCCGCCGAGCAGGCCGCCGTAACCGAGTTTTCCAAGAAGATCGACGTGCTCAACACCGAGCAGGTACTCAACTACGGCAGCAACGCGCAGAAGAATATCTCAGAGTTTTCGGATTCAGCTCTCAGCGCCGTGCGTACCAAGGATCTCGGCGAAGTCGGCAACATGCTCAGCGATCTCGTCGTCGAGCTCAAGGGCCTGAACTTTGATCCCGAGCAGAGAAAAGGTCTGCGCGGCCTGTTCAACAAGGCCAAGCAGGATATCGCCTCCATGAAGGCACAGTACGACAAGGCCGAGGTCAACGTCGACAAGATCGTTGAGCAGCTCGAGCGTCACGAGGTCACTCTTCTCAAGGACATCAGCCTGATGGACCGCATGTACGAGAAGAATCAGGAATACATGAAGGAGCTGTCGATGTACATCATCGCCGGCAAGCTGCGCATCAAGGAGCTGCGTGACGTTGACCTGCCCGAAATGCAGCGCAAAGCGCAGGAGTCCGGCCTTCCCGAGGACGCCCAGGCAGCGAACGATTTTGCCAACATGATCGGCCGCTTTGAGAAGAAGATCCACGATCTCGAGCTGACGCGCACGATCTCTCTGCAGATGGCGCCGCAGATCCGTCTGATCCAGAACAACGACACCCTCATGTCCGAGAAGATCCGCTCCTCCATCGTGAATACGATCCCCCTGTGGAAGCAGCAGATGGTGCTGGGGCTGTCGATGTACCATTCCGAGGAGGCCATGAAGGCCCAGCGTGAGGTGACCGATGTGACCAATCAGCTTCTCCAGAGCAATGCCCAGGCGCTCCACCAGGGCAGCGTGAACGTCGCCCGCGAGTCCGAGCGCGGCATCGTCGATATCGAAACGCTCAAGAAGACCAATCAGGAGCTGATCGCCACCCTCGACGAGGTCCGCAGGATCCAGGACGAGGGCCGCGCCAAGCGCATCCAGGCCGAAGAAGAGCTGGGACGCATCGAGGGCCAGCTCAAGCAGAAGCTGCTTGAAATGAAGGGCTGAGAGTAAATGAAGCTGTTCAAAAGCCCTTTTTTCGCGGTTGTCATCTGCCTTCTGCTGATCGTTTCCTCCACTTGCCTTAACGCTAAGATCAAGATGGAGAAGCGCTATAACCGCGTCTGCGATGAACTGTATGAGGAAGTACTTGAATTTGCGGACGAAAACGGTCTGGGCGAGCTCAGGAGCGAGGCGCACACCGCAGCCGCAGCCGGCGATTATCGCTCGTTGATTTCGTCGTACAGCGCTTACACCGCGGGTTCCCATGACACAGAGGACGTCGACGACGCGATCCGCGACTATACGAGCTTCCTCCGCAAAACCCAGCAGTTCCCCGCTTCGTTTTTTGTCGATCTGCTGAACATCACTTTTTAAG
>ONTN01000012.1:4285-20632 GCA_900320765.1 uncultured Eubacteriales bacterium | reverse complement strand
TGGAGAATAGTACAAAAGTGTTTCATCGTTTTTGTGTATTATTCCAAGTCCTCGCCGTCGTCCTCTTTTCCTCCGTCATCGGTCTTTGTTTCTTCCCCGGAAAGCTCGAATTTCTCCTTGTAATGGCCGCCTATGAGGGCGATAAGCCCAAGGGCGAAGAGGACCGTTCCGCCGACTGCGAAAACGCCCATAAAGATATACACGGGGGTGTGGCTGGTCTCCAGCGTCTCGAGTCCCTGGAACATTTTATATATAGAATAGTACAGATAAGCGCCCACGATGAGCATAAGGATAAAGGACGATCTTTTCCTCTCGTCCATCCACTTTGTCAGCTTATTCATATTTTTTCTCCCTTCCGGTAATGGAAAAATTATAGCAAAGACCGGCGGGAATTGTCAACGAGGGCGAAAACTTTTATCCGGCGGGAAACTGTCTTCCCGTGTGGTCTATCGTGTAGTCGCCCTTGAGTATAAGCTCCGACACCGGCACTATCGTGTAGCCCTCGCTCAAAAGGAACTCTATTATATCACCAAGCGCCTCGGGCGTGTGCTTTGCCGCGTTGTGGAAGAGCACTATGCTGCCCGGCGCGGCCTTCGAGGTCACCCGCTTGTAGATATCCTGAGCGGAGAGATCCTTCCAGTCGAGGCTGTCTACGTCCCATTGTATAGGCTCGACCCCCATGGAGCGCACAGCCCGGATAACGTGGTCGTCATACTCCCCGTAAGGCGGGCGGAAGAGGGTCGGCCTCACGCCGGTTATCGCCTCTATCCTGTCAGATGCGGCGTTTACGTTTTTCACTATCTCGTCCGCGCTCAGGGTGTTGAAATGCGCGTGGTCGTCGGAGTGGTTCATGACCTCGTGCCCCGCGTCGGAGAGTGCCTTAACGCTCTCGGGATACTTCTCCGCCCACCTGCCGATGACGAAAAACGTAGCCTTTACGTTGAATTTCCCCAAAATACGGATAAGCGTCTCCGTATCCTCGTTGCCCCATGCGGCGTCAAAGCTGAGGGCTATCATCTTCTGATCGCGCTCGACGCTGTATATTGGCAGCTCGCGCGCAGCAGTTGACGCCGTCACCATAGTCGGCAGCTCCACCGCCGCGAGTATGCCCGCCGCTATAAGAGCGCAGAGCGCCGCGGTCGCGGCTTTTTTGTGCGTCTCGGCCGCCCGTCTTATTTTTTTTGCAAGCTCTTTTAATAGTTTCATAATGCTCCTCGCCTCCGTTTTATTAAAATATATGGCGGAGGCGGCGGAAAATGCACGGTACTTAACAAATTGGAATAAGTGTGATACAATGGTCAAAAACTAAGTAAAAACGTGAAAGGAGGCGCGGCGAATGTCCGGCCATAGAAGAAGCAAATTTTTCTCATACGCGGAGCTGAGAAGCCGCGGCTGGACGGGAAAGCTCATTTCCGAGCTTCTGCCGAAGCCCTCCGCTGTCCGAACGGCGTGCGGGCACACGGTGCGCCTCTGGGATAAAAGCATCGTCGCCGAGGTTGAGCGTTCGGAGGCCTTCTCCGCCGCGGCCGTGGCGCCGAAGCGCCCGCACGAAGCCAGGCTTTCCGGCTTTTTGCCCGAGCTCGAGGCCGCGTGGAACGCGGCTGAGAAGGACGATTCGTCCGAATGGCTCCTCGCCTCGCTGTACCACCGCGCCATATGCGAGCGACTTTCATCCTATTCGTCAAGGCATGAGCCACGCCTCACCCAGGCGAAGGGCTTTGCGGGGCAGTTTCTTGCCCTCGAGCGCCGCTGTGACGGCCGCGAGATCCCGCGCATTCTGTCTCAGTTCATCGTTGCCGCCGCCTGTTTTTCCGAGTACCCGACGGTATATCACGCCGAGGCGGTCAGGGCGCGTTATCCCTTCGTTCTCCGCGCGGCTGCCGGAGCCGCCGTCGCCGCTCTGACCGCCGCCCGCTCGGCGGAGGCTGTCGAGCCCTTTTTGAGGCTTGAGGACTTCCCGGTTAATCAGCTTCTCTCCCGCACGGTGGACAGCATATATTCCGTATGGTTTGTTCCCCGCGCGATAAGGACAAGCCTTTCCCTTCTCGTAGCCCTGAATCCAAAGGACGAATACCCCGCCGCCCGCGCTATGAGCCGCCGCTTCATTATCCACCTCGGCGGCACGAACACCGGAAAGACCTATGCGGGCTTCCAGCGGCTTATCCGCGCTGAAACGGGCGTATATCTCGCCCCGCTTCGTCTCCTCGCCCTCGAGGCGCAGGAGACGCTTCTTAACGCGGGCGTGGAGTGCAGCCTCACGACCGGCGAAGAGGAGGACAGGCGCGCCTCCGATACCCACGTCGCCGCGACGGCGGAAAAGCTCGATATGACGGCGCGGTACGCCGTCGCCGTAATTGACGAATGTCAGATGATATCCGACCCTCAGCGAGGCTACGCCTGGACGAGGGCGATCCTCGGCGTTTTAGCGCCTGAGGTGCATCTATGCGCCGCCCCGGAGGCAAGGAGCATCCTCGTTCGCCTCATCGAGAGCTGCGGCGACGAATATGAGATAATAGAGCACAAGCGCAAAACGCCGCTCATCCCGATGAAAAACCCCATTGATTTTGAAAAGGTGCAGCCGGGCGACGCGCTCATAACCTTCTCGAAGCTCGGCGTTCTGTCCGTCGCCGAGGATCTGCGTCAGGCCGGCAAGGAGCCCGCGATAATCTACGGGGCTCTGCCCTACTCCACCCGCCGCAAGCAGATGGAGGGCTTCCTTGAGGGGAAAATGCAGTACGTCGTCTCGACGGACGCCATCGGCATGGGGCTGAACCTGCCGATTAAGCGCATAATATTTATGGAGACGGAGAAGTTCGACGGGGTGGAGCGCCGCGAGCTGAGACCGTCCGAGATACAGCAGATTGCCGGACGCGCCGGACGGTACGGAATGTACGAAAAGGGTTACGTCGGCGCAACGCAGAATATCGGCTTCATCCGAGCAGGCCTTTCCGCCATAGTGCCGCCCGTTGAAAAGGCCGTCGTTGGCTTCTCCGACCTCGTTCTTAGCGTCGATTTCGATCTTTTGGAGGTGCTGACCGAGTGGAGCCGTATGCCGACGGTCGAGCCTTACGTTAAGCTCGATATCTCGCGGTATATCAAGATAATCACGAAGCTGCGCGAGCTCGGCTTTTCCCTCACGAGGGAGGAGGAGCTGAGGGCAGCGAATATTCCCTTTGATGAGGAGGACGAGGCGCTTTTGGAGCTCTTCCACAGCTACCTGAGCCGGTATAAGGAGGGCTGCGAGATACTTCAGCCGGAGCTTCCCGAGGATATCGCCCACACTCTGCCCGAGCTGGAGCTATTCTGCCGCAAGCTCGACCTCTATTTCTCCTTCTCAAAGGCGTTCGGAGTAGATATAGACGAGGAGCGGCTCTATACTGCCCGTGAGGACGCCGCCTCTGAGATAAACGAGATACTGATCCACAGGCTTAAAAACAACATCCGCTTCTGCGCCCGCTGCTCAAAGCCCCTGCCGCTAAACTACCGCGGCAGGCTCTGCGACGCCTGCTTCAGAAAAACGCGGAGGATAAAATCAGGGTATTAAAAATCAGACCGCAGCGGCAAATGCTGCGGTCATTTTTTTATTCTGTTTACGGCGAGCTGGGCGGCAGAGCCTGTCACGAGGCCCGCTATTATACCCGCCGCCGTCAGTACGGGGAGATAGGCGAAGAGTGCCGGGGTGCGGGTTATCAGCACGGCGGCCGCTATCTGACCCAGATTGTGAAATGCCGCGCTTATCGCGCTGGCTGCCCATATCTGCCTCTTATTCACGATTTTTTGCATAAGAAGTAGCGCCGCAAACGAGAGCGCCCCGCCCGCAAGGCTGTAAATAAGAGCGGACGGATTCGACGAAAACGCGGCTCCGAGCAGTATCCTCAGTATCAGGATAGCTCCCGCGTCCCACGGGCCGAAAAGGAAGAGCGCCGCCACGGTAACTACGTTCGCAAGCCCGAGCTTGACGCCGGGCACAGGGGTAATGGGCGGTATCTGCAGCTCCACTATGAAAATAATAAGGGCGAGAGCCGTTAGAACGGCGTCCCGCGCTATTCTTTTAACGTTCAAGCTCTCACCTCGAAACAGAATCCACTTCGCCGCCGGACGAGAGCCGGATAACGAGCCCGTGCGGCAGGCAGACTATCGGGATATCCCCCTCGGAAAGCCAGCCCGAGCGCATGCAGACCCTGTCCGGGCAGTCCGCCTCGCTGACCCTGATCCTGCCGCGCTCGACCTCGATTACGTTTCTCCCCCTTTCCGTCTCCACGGTAAAGGTCTGCGCCTCCGTCACGGCGGCAAGGTCGATCGAACGGTAGAGCTTCCCGTCAACGTAAATATTCGCCGTCTTCCTCTCTCCGCCGAAGTAGAGGATAGCCGAGGCAGCGAGACTTATCGCCAATACGACGGCTATGATTATAACGAGGGCCTTAGTTTTCATCCCGGCGTATCACCTCGCTGACCTTCCGCCCGCCTGAAGTGGTAAAGCGGCCGGAAAGCCCCTCTGTAATTATAATATCCCCGTTTTCGGTGACGAAAGCGGCCTCAAAGCCGCCATTCTCACGCCACAGCCCGGCGGCTTTTTCTTTTCCCATAACAAAAAGCGCTGTGCTGAGCCCATCGCAGGCAAGGCCGCTTTTCCCGACCACGGTCACGGATATTAGCCCGCTGTCGGCGGGTCTCCCGTCGGACGGGTCGATTATATGCCAGTAGGTCTTCCCGTCCTCCACGAAAAAGCGCTCATAGCCTCCGCTCGTGATAACGGCCTCGTCCTCGGCCTCGATAACGCCGACGTACCCCGAGCCGGCAGGGTCCTGAACGCCGATCTTCCATCTGCTGCCGTCCGGCTTTCGCCCGAGGCACTGCACGTTGCCGCCGAGGTTTATTATTGCGGACTTCACCCCGTGAGAGCGCAGTAGCTCGGTCACTCTGTCCCCCGCGTACCCCTTTGCCACGGCGCCGAGGTCGATAAGCATACCCTCGCCGAGAGAGACGGTATCGCCGGATACCTTTACTTTAGTATAGTCAACAAGCCGGAGAAGCTTCTCAAGCTCGGCTTCCTGAGGAACGCGGTATTCCCCCGCCGTAAAGCCCCACGCCCGTGTCACGGGATATACGCTTATATCGAGAGCGCCTCCGCTTAACTCACATAGGCCGAGAGCCGAGGCAACAAGCTCCGCCGTCTCTTGAGATACCTGAGCCGAGCCAGCCTCATTCACCGCAGATATCTCGCTCAAGCCGTCCGTTATCGAGAGCTTCCGCTCAAGCTCGAAGACGAGAGCCTCCGCCTCATCAACTGCGTCTCCGCCGCCGTAGGCCTTCACGGACATATAGGTATCCATAGCGAAAAACTCCGCCGTCTTCTCCGAATTAGCGCAGGACGAAACCGTCAGCAGCATAATAAGAACGGCTATGATCGCCGCTGACCTTCTCATTCTTCGCCTGACGCCTCGTTTTGAGGCTCCTCCTGAAGCCACGGCACCTCAAGCCTCACCCCGTCGTCGGTGTAAACGATATATTTCCTGAAGCCGAAGAAGATTGAAGCGGCGATTATCAGCGCGGCGACAAGCACTATCGCCGTCACGGCAGCCGCCGTCCTCCACGGGCTGCGGACGTGATATACCCTGCTGTCCCTTGCCATCAGAGCCTTCCCTCTTCGATGTCGGTTATCATACCGACGCGGACGGCGTGCCTGCCGCCCTCAAATTCCGTGTTCAGGAAGGTATCCACTATCCTGAGCGCGAGATTCGCGCCGACGACTCCTGCGCCGAGCGCCAGCATATTCGCATCGTTATGCCGCCTTGTCATCTCGGCAGACCATGAATCGGCGCAGAGAGCGCAGCGCACACCCCTGACCTTATTTGCCGAGATGGAAATGCCGATGCCGGTAGTGCAGACGACTATCCCGCGCTCGCACTCGCCGCTCTGCACCGCGCGGGCGGCCTTAGCCCCGAATTCGGGATAGTGCACGCTGTCCTTGGAATAGCAGCCGAAATCCTCGGTCTCATAGCCCTTTTCCACAAGATGCGCCTTGATTTTTTCCTTCAGCTCAAAGCCCCCGTGGTCACAGCCCAATGCGATTTTCATATTCTCGACCTCCGTTAGTTTATATGCCGATTTTACCATTCTTCATCCTAAAACGCAAGATTAGCTTTGCTCATTAAGATGATACCGATTTATTCTTTATAAGTTAGTTATTCGTTCATTTCTCTCTTTTCGGTCGCCGAAAATACGAGACAACCTCATCCACCGCGCGGAGCGCGGTCCCCACGGGCGCGAGCATAGCTCGCTTCCCGCTTTGGCTACAAATCTGCCACTGGCAGATTTGCTTAACGCGTCGCGTCCCGAAGGGGAAGGCTTTTAGATGAGTCCGCCAAAGGCGGACAACAATTCAAAAGGCTTCCCCTTTGGGGAAGCTGTCAGCGCAGCTGACTGATGAGGTTAGAGCGAATAAAGAGTACGTAGCGGTCGCAAGCCGTCAGGCGAAGCTTCCGCGGAAACAGGAGCAATGCCATTCGATTTTAGCTGAGTAAAAATTGCTGTGCTGCCAAGTATAATGGGGGGCCGGAGCTATCGCGCCGACGCCAAGGAGGATAAAGCGATAGTTCCGGCACCGCAGCCATCCGAATGTGGGCCGCCGTCCTTTGCGGCACAGATTCGGCTAATGGCAAGGCGGGTCCAGGGGGCGTCTTGACGAAGCCCCCTGGTCTGTTTCTCTCTTTTGGTACTTTTCTCTCTTTGCAGAACGCAAAGAGAGAAAATGTACAGCTGCATTGCTCCCGAGCAAGCTAATTGGTCTCATCTTAATGAGCAAAACTAATCTTGCGTTTTAACCTCAAGAATGGTAATATTATTATAATGTGTAAAAATCTCAAGGGAGGAAGAATAAAATGATCGGTACCGATTGCGTACAGGGCGGATACACGCCGAAAAACGGCGAGCCCCGTCAGATCCCTATAATCCAGAGCACCACTTTCAAATACGATACTTCTGAGCACATGGGCCAGCTTTTTGACCTTGAGGCCTCGGGCTATTTCTATTCGCGCCTGCAGAACCCCACCTGCGACTTCGTCGCGGCTAAGATAGCGAAGCTGGAGGGCGGCACGGCCGCCATGCTCACAAGCTCGGGTCAGGCAGCTAACTTCTTCGCCGTTTTCAATATAGCGACAGCCGGAGATCACGTTGTCTCCTCCTCCACCATATACGGCGGCACGTACAACCTGTTCGCTGTTACTATGAAAAAGATGGGCGTTGATTTTACCTTTGTGTCCCCTGACTGCTCCGACGAGGAGCTCAACGCCGCCTTCAGGCCGAACACCAAGGCGGTATTCGGCGAGACGATAGCGAACCCCGCTCTCACGGTGCTTGACATTGAGAAATTCGCCCGCGCCGCGCACAGTCACGGCGTCCCCCTCATAATTGACAACACCTTTGCGACCCCGGTAAACTGCCGCCCCATCGAGTGGGGCGCCGACATCGTCACCCACTCCACCACGAAGTATATGGACGGTCACGGGGTCTCCGTCGGCGGCTGCATAGTCGACAGCGGAAAATTCGACTGGCTCAAGCACGCGGATAAATTCCCCGGCCTTACGACGCCGGACGAGAGCTACCACGGGATAACCTACGCGGAGAAGTTCGGGTTAGAGGGCGCCTATATCACGAAGGCCACCGCCCAGCTTATGCGCGACTTCGGCTCAACGCCCTCGCCGCAGAGCGCCTTTTACCTCAATCTCGGGCTCGAGAGCCTGCACGTCAGGATGGCGCGCCACTGCGAGAACGGGCAGCGCGTCGCCGAATTTCTCTCTTCCCATCCCAAGGTCGGCTGGGTCAATTACTGCGGGCTTCCCGGCGACAGGTATCACGCTCTTGCCGAAAAGTACCTGCCGAACGGCTCCTGCGGAGTCGTAAGCTTCGGCGTCAAGGGCGGAAGAGCCGCAGCCGAGGCCTTTATGAAAAATCTCCGCCTTGCCGCCATCGAGACCCACGTCGCCGACGCCCGCACCTGCTGCCTGCATCCCGCGAGCGCGACACACAGGCAGATGAACGATGAGGAGCTTATCGCCGCCGGCGTAAGCCCCGACCTTGTCAGAATGAGCTGCGGCCTTGAGGACGCGGAGGATCTTATCTCCGACATCGCTCAGGCGCTCGAAAAAATTTAAAAGGGGGCAATGCCCCCGTATTCAGGGGTGATACCTAATGCCTATAAAAATACCCGAGGGGCTGCCTGCCGCTCAAACTCTTAAAAAAGAAAACATATTCGTGATGGCGGAATCCCGCGCCACGACTCAGGATATCCGCCCCTTAAGAATAGCCCTTCTTAATCTTATGCCCACGAAGATAGCGACCGAGACCCAGCTCTCCCGCCTTTTGGGCAACACTCCGCTGCAGGTGGAGCTTGAGCTCCTTCAGACGAAGACACACAAAGCGAGCCACGTATCCGAGGAGCATATGCTCGCCTTTTACAAAACCTTCGACGACGTTCGGCACAAGACCTTCGACGGGCTCATCATAACCGGCGCTCCCGTGGAGCACCTGCCCTTCGAGGAGGTAGAGTACTGGGACGAGCTCTGCGAGATAATGGAGTGGTCCAAGTCGCACGTCACGAGCACATTTCACATCTGCTGGGGCGCTCAGGCCGGGCTTTACTACCACTACGGAATCCCGAAGGTCGACCTACCGAAAAAGCTCTTCGGCGTTTTCCCGCACAGGGTGGAGTATAAAAACCCGATACTGCTCCGCGGCTTTGACGACGTTTTTATGGCTCCGCACTCCCGCCACACAACGGTACGGCGCGAGGACGTGGAAAAGGTCCCTTCGGTCCGCATCATCGCATCGAGCGAGGAGGCGGGGATATACGCCATGTTCACCGAGGGCGGGCGGCAGGTCTTCATCACTGGCCATTCCGAGTACGACGCGGACACCCTGAAAAACGAGTACCTGCGCGACAAGAACCTTGGTCTTCCGATTGAGATACCGAAGAACTATTTCGAGGACGACGACCCGGAAAAGCCCGTCGCCGTCACCTGGAGGAGCCACGCGAACCTGCTTTACTCAAACTGGCTCAACTATTTCGTCTACCAGGCCACGCCCTACGATATCACGGAGATAACCGGAAAGGACGGTTAAGCTGTGGAGGAATTCAAAAAGACGCTTGAGGCCGTAGTCGTCGGCAATCTGAACCTTTACGTTATTCTCTCTGCTCTTCTCCTTTTCGTTATACTCGTAATAGTAAAGCGTTTCATTCTCAAGCTTTTCAAAAGGGTAATGGAGAGGGTCAAGCTCGACGCCAGCATAAAGAGCTTTTTAAACGCCTCCATAAACACCGTCCTCTGGATAGTGATAATTCTCGTTACCGTTGACAGGCTCGGCGTTCCCGTTACGAGCCTCGTCGCGATCCTGAGCGTTGCCGGTGTCGCTCTCTCCCTCTCGCTTCAAAGCCTTTTGGAAAACATTTTTGCGGGGATAACTCTCCTCGGCACGAAGCCTATACAGGTCGGCGAATACGTTGAGATCGGCGACGTCGCAGGCACGGTAAAAAAGCTCAGCCTTTTTTACTCCATTTTGAACACGTCTGATAAAAAGACGGTCTACATACCGAACAGCACGGTGACCTCCTCCCTCGTTATAAACCACTCCGATGCGGCGATAAGGCGAGTTGAGATCTCCGCCAGCGCGTCATACGAGGACGAGCCGGACAAGGTCATTGCCTCGCTCATCAGGGCGGCGAAGACGGCGGACGCAGTTATCGACGAGGAGCGCGAGCCAATCGCCTTCGTTCAGAATTACGGCAACAGCAGCATTGAATACAAGCTCTACGTTTTTACGCCGAATTCACAGTTCCTCAGCACTAAATACGCCGTTACCCGCAGGATATATTACGCCTTCCGCGAGGACGGAGTAACGATGACCTACGACCATCTGAATCTGCACATAGTAGAACAGGAGATGAAGAAGGATGCTTAAAAATCTTCAGGAGCTCTTGCAAGTCGTCACGGAGTGGATAATACTGATAACCGAGATAATCGGCGTCGGTATCCTCGCATACGCCTTTATAAAGGGTCTTATCGCCCTCTTTACCCCGAAGATCAACACGAAGCTCGTCCTCGCGCACGGGTTTTCCCTCTCCCTCGGTTTTCTTCTTGGCGGCGAGATACTCCGCACGGTGATAACCCACGACCTTTCCGATATAATCATCGTCGCCGCTCTCGTAGCAATCCGGATAGCCCTCTCCCTTCTTCTCAGCCACGAGATAAAGGAAGAAAAGGAGCACGGGGATACGGACGACAAAATTTAACTCTGAATATCAAAAATCGGCAGCCGGATATCGGCTGCCGATATTATTATTCGCATAGGCTTATCTCGGAGGCGGAGATCTCGTAAGCTGTCTTCTCCGTCTCCGTTCCGTTTTCGTTCTTTATGTACTTTCTCATCTGGAGCCTTCCGACTAGCTCCGCCCGGTCGCCGACCCTCCACTCTGCGGCCTCGCGCGCCCTCGCGCCCCAAACGATCACGGGGAGGTAATCGCTCCTGTGGTATCTGCGCTGAACGGCGAGCATAAGGTCGCATATCTCGCGCCCCATCGGCGTTCTGCGGTATATCGGCTGCTTAACGATAGTGCCGCTCAAAAAAATCTCATTTTCCGGCTCGCCGCGGTAATACTCGAGCTCCCGCGCCAAAACGTAGATAACGAGCTTTGCCCCGACGCCGGAGCGGTTATTAAACGAGCGCATCTCGCCCCTGACCCTGACGCTGTCGCCCTCATTAAGCTTGAAGGACTCTAAAAGCTCACCCTTTGCGATCACGTTTACCCTGTCCACAGTTCCGGAGAGCCGCTCTACGTCTATCGGAAAGCGGTAGTATTCCCCGTCCCGCCCGGTATGCGAAAGCTCCGGCTCAGCCGCGACCTTGCCCACGAGCATAGCCCTGTCGTTAACTCTATCCATCCGTACCAGCTCCTTGACCGTAGTTCATAGTCAAGTATATGAGCGGCGGGACGGATTATTACTCAGGCTGTGAGCTCCTTTATTTTTTCGAGCACGTTCGGGCAATGGTTCGGGAAAATGCCTTTGAGCTCGTCGGAGGACGACTCCATTATATAGGGCGCGCCCGCGACCCTGAGCATAGGCGCGTCGTTCCAGTTATCGCCAAAGGCTGCGACCTCGTCGCGCTCTATGCTGAGCTCGGATATGAGGGCAATAAGCCCCTTCCCCTTGTCCGCGAGCGTGAAGTCCCACCAGGTCGGGCCGGCGCAGGCCATATTGACCCTGTCCGCCCATTTGGGGCGCAGGATGTCCCCCGCCTCGTCAAGATTTCCGGGGCAGTAGGCGGCGAGCTTTATTATCGGCTCGGCTATGTCCTCCACCCTGTCGACTATCGTGAGCTTGTTTCCGAGCCCGCGCATCGGGACTGCGAACAGGCTCTCTGAGGTTTTGAGAATATAGCTCGAGCTTATGCCGGAGATGATCACGTACGAGCCGTCGATAGCCTCGATATCCCGCCCAATCTGAAGGGCGGTCTCGCGCGGTATCTCCGTTTTTGAGATGAGCTTCGCCCCTTCCTCAGGTCCGTTCCCGTAGACGGCAGCGCCGTTCTCACTTATGTAGTAGAGGTCGTCCGCTATCTCATGGAAGAGGACTCGCATCGAGTGATACTGCCTTCCGGAGGCTGGGCAGAATATTATGCCCTTTCTGCCGAGCTCGCGCACCGTCTCCGCAAAGTCCGAGGGCAGAGCCCCGTAGCCGTATGGTATCAGCGTACCGTCGATATCAGAAACTATAAGCTTCGGTCTTTTCATATTCACACCTCAAAAAATCGGCGGAGCGAGGCTCCGCCGATAAGCGTTTTTTGGAATTATATTGCCGCGCCCATAAACATAAGGGCGAATACGGCGCCCGCCATAATGAAAACCAGCCCGGTGATTATCAAGAAAAGGCAGGGCGTTTTATCCTTCGCCGCAAGCCTCTCCTTATAATCGTGGTAGCTCTCCCTCTTTTCGCCCGGCTGCGTCTTTCTCATAAAGCTAAGGACGTACTTCACCGAATAGGTGAAGATGTCAAAGGCTCCGTTTCTTGATACGAAGACTAATGCCCCGGCGGCGAAGATGAGAACGCCGGTTATAAAGAAGGCATCGGAGAGGTGGAGCTGAAGCTCCTGCGCAGTTAGCGGAGCGGCAAACGCTCCGCGCGACCAGAGGATCAGAACGGACATAACGGCTCCGATAAGAAAGGCGACGGCGTATTTTATCCACGCCCTCTTTTTCACGGGCTTTGACGCGTTCCTATCGATCACGACTCTGCAACCTGCTTCTTATACTGCTCGAATTCCTTCTCTGTGCAGCGGACGAAGTGTCCCGGGAGAACCTCGCGGAACTCCGGCTCCTCGGTGGTGTACTCGTGATCCGTAAGCGGATTGTAGCGGATCCTCGTTCTGTTCTTCTCCGTCTCGGGGTCGGGCAGCGGGATAGCGGAGAGGAGGGATCGGGTGTAGGGGTGGAGCGGATGGCGGAAGAGCTCGTCGGAATCGGCAAGCTCGACCATATTTCCGTAATACATAACTCCTATGCGGTCGGAGAAGTATTTTACAACGGAGAGGTCGTGCGCGATGAAGAGGATCGTAAGCCCCATCTTCTTGCACAGGTCGTTCAGAAGGTTGATGACCTGGGCGCGGATGGAGACGTCGAGGGCGGAGATAGGCTCGTCCGCGATTATCATCTCGGGGTTCATTATGATGGCGCGAGCGATGCCGATACGCTGGCGCTGGCCGCCGGAGAACTCGTGCGGATAGCGGGTGGCGTGCTCGGCAACCAAGCCGACGGTCTCGAGCATCTCGAATACCTTCTGCTCAATCAGCTTCTTATCCCTAACGCCCTGGATCTTAAGTCCCTCGGCTATTATCTCCTTGACCGTCATGCGGGGGTCGAGGGAGGAGATCGGGTCCTGATAGATCATCTGGATCTTGGTAACGAGATCCTTTTTCGCGTGCTTGTGATCGTGCTTCGCCTTGGCGATCTCGGCTCTGAGCTCGGTTACGCGCTCGTCTATCTTCGCCTGCCTCGCGGGGTCGGCGGTTTTTCTCTCGGCGCGGAGAGCCTTGAGCTCGGAAACGTATGAGCCGATACCGGCGACTATGCGCTGGCCCTTGAAATATACGCTGCCTGAGGTGGCGTCGTAAAGGCGGATTATCGTTCTTCCGGTCGTGGTCTTGCCGCAGCCGGACTCGCCGACGAGGCCGAATACCTCGCCCTTCTTTATATCGAAGGAGACGTCGTTGACGGCCTTCTTTACGAAGTTGCCTTTGCCGAAGTACATGGAAAGGTGCTCTACTTTGAGCAGGACTTCTCTGTTATCTTCGCTCATTTCGTCTCACCTCTCTTTTTCTGCATTCTCTCAATGCGCTCGGTTATGATCTTCGGGCGCTCGATCTTGGGCGCGTCCGGATGGAGGAGCCAGGTCGCGGCGTAGTGCGTGTCGCTTATCTTGAACATAGGCGGCTGCATCTCGAAGTCAATAACGAGGGCGTTCACGTTTCTGTCCGCGAAGGCGTCGCCCTTAGGCGGATAGATCATATTGGGAGGCGTGCCGGGTATGCTCTGGAGCTTCTCCTTGGTATCGAGGTCTGGCACGGAGGAAAGGAGCGCCCAGGTGTAGGGGTGCGCGGGATCGTAGAAGATGTCCGCGGCGGTGCCGTATTCAACTATCTTGCCCGCGTACATAACGGCGATGCGGTCGGCCATATTGGCGACGACGCCGAGGTCGTGGGTGATGAAGATGACGGAGAGGTCGCGCTCGCGCTTTAAGTTATTGATAAGCTCAAGGATCTGAGCCTGGATGGTAACGTCGAGAGCGGTCGTCGGCTCGTCGCAGATGAGGATATCGGGGTTCGCGGTGAGCGCGATGGCGATAACTATCCTCTGGCGCATACCGCCGGAGAACTCGAAGGGGTACTGGCGGAAGCGGCGGCGCGGCTCGTCGATACCGACGCTCTCCATCAGCTTGATGGCCTTCTCGCGCGCGACGCTCTTTGTGATACGGTAAACGGAATTCTGCTCCTGCTCCTTGAGGTTATCCACTATGTCAAGGGTGCGCTGGGCAAAGTCAGCGTTCTTGTTCGCCTCAATCTGAGCCTCAAAGTGGGCGATCATATCCTTAACGGTGTCCACCATATCCTGATGGGCGGCCTCAAGGTTTATATAGCTTGCGGGAATGACCTCCCAATCGGGGGTCTTGCCGCCGCGGGACGCCTTCTCGTGCTTTTCGGTCGCCTTGGTAAAGCGCTTCTCTTCCTTCGCGTTCTTCTTGAAGCCTCCGAAATAGAGGTCGACTGCGTAGTCGATCGAGCTCTCAAAGGTGTGGGTCTCGCTGTCCTTTATGACCTCGAGGGGATCGAGACACTTGATAACGGCGGCCTTCATCTTCTTGGCCGCGGCCTCGCACTCCTTGCGGTCGGGCTCGGCCTTCTCGAAAACGGGAAGCTCAGCCTTGAGGATGCTTATCGCCTCACGGCGGGCGGCGTCGGTCTTCTCGCTTGAATAGCGAACGCCCTTTTCAGCTCTCCTCATAAAGGGATTCATAAACTCATTTTCAGTTTTATCGTGCGTAAGCTCGTTGAGCTCGGCTACGGGCATATCGGGTATCTTGTCCTCGTCAAAGGTGAGGTAGTAGCCGAGGGTGAAGGTGTTGGGCGCGTCGAAGCTGACAGCCTCGTCAAGAATGCTCTTAGCCTTCTTGAAATCCTCGAGAACGGCAGAGTAATCCTTTGACTTCTTCGCTTCAGCGGTCTTGCTCTTTATATCGCCGAGAAGGGCTTCAAGCTCGGCGGCTCTGTCTCTCACAACGAAGTGGGAGACGGACTTTTTCGCGGCCTGGCAGAAGTCGGTGATATCCTGGCTGAGCTTATCCACGGCCTTGTTCTCAATGTGAATGATTACGCTTTCGGCCTCAGCCTGTGCCTGCTTCGCATAATCGAGGGCGGCGGTGTACTCGCTCTCAAGCTTTGAGTGGCGGATACCGAACTTTTTGAACTTTTCAAGGTCAGTCTTGGCGTCAGCCACGCCGGCGGCTGTCATATTCTCGTCGAGAGCCTTGAAGAGCCTGTTCATCGCGACCTTGCTCTCGCGGCGGGAGGTCTTGTTCTTTAAGAGCATGGCCTCGGTGAGCTGCTGGCCGACTCTCATGATCGGGTTGAGGCTGGAGAGCGGATCCTGGAAGACCATTGCGATCTTATCGCCCCTGATGCGGTGGAACTCGTCCTCCGAGGTCTTCATAAGGTCCTTGTCGCCGTAGAGGATCTTGCCGCCCTCCTTGATGGCGTTGCCGGCAAGTATGCCCATTATGGCGCGGCTCGTAACGGACTTTCCGGAGCCGGACTCGCCGACGATGGCGAGGGTCTCGCCCTTGTAGAGGTCAAAGCTGATATCGCGGACAGCCTGAACCTTACCGTTTGCAGTTGTAAAGGATATTCTAAGATCCTTAACTTCAAGCTTCTTTTCTTCCGCCATTATTCATCAGCTCCTCTCAGGGACGGGTTGAAGGCGTCGCGCAGTCCGTTGCCGAACAGGTTAAAGGATATCTCAAGAAGTGAGATGAAAAGTGCGGGGAAGAATATCATGTGCGGGAACTTGGAGAGATAGCTCTGGCCTCCGGAAAGGAGGGTGCCCACGCTGGTGATTCCGCTCGTTTCAAGGTTCACTATGCCTAGGAACGAGAGATTCGCCTCGGAGAAGATGACTCCGGGTATTATAAGTACCGTGCCCGTGATGATCGTGCCGAGGGAGTTCGGCAGGATGTGGCGGAAAATAAGCCTTCCGTCGCTCGCGCCGAGAGTGCGGGCGGCAAGGATATACTCCTGTCCCTTGAAGCGGTAGAACTGCGTTCTGACGCGGCTTGCTATTCCTATCCACCCCGTTGTTATAAATGCGAACAGCAGGCTTACGAATGAGCCCACCTTATCCGCCAGGTGCATCTGGAACAGGGTCGCAACGACGATGAACGGGATAGATATAAGAATATCGGTTATTCGCTCCATGATAAGGTCGGTCGCTCCGCCGTAGTAGCCGGAGACGGAGCCCCAGATAACTCCAATGAAGAAGTTGATTATCGAAACGCTGAGCGAAAGGATGAACGAGAGTCTGGCGCCGGAGGCAAGGCAGGCGAAGATATCCTGGCCGTGCTGGTTGGTGCCGAAGAGGTGGACCGCGTAGAAGCCGTTTTTATAGTTGTAATACTCCTTGTAGAGAACGCGGACGCGGTAGCCGGTCTGGTTCTTGACGGCGTAAACGTACCAATGCTCGCCGTCCTCTCCGCCGTTGTCTCCGGGGATCTTTATGCTCTCGTACTTAGCCCTCGTCGGGTTCTT
>ONTN01000012.1:0-4264 GCA_900320765.1 uncultured Eubacteriales bacterium | reverse complement strand
GCGCCGGAGCTGATGAATGTGGAGGCGCCGGAGGTGGTGGGCTTATCGTCGGCAAGCTCATACCAGAGATTGGCTCCGCTCGAAACGGCGATGAAGCTGGTCTTGTAGTTTGCGGGGATGGGGTACATAACCTGGATATTGGTCTGGTTCTGGTACTCCTGAAGGGCGAGATACTCGTCCTTGGAGAGGTCGGCGTAAACGAAGCCGACTTTCTCGTATGAGTCGACGTAGAGCTTGTAGAAGAGGGCTCCGTTCTCCTCGTATCTCTCGCGGACTTCCTTTACGGAGCTCGTGCCATACTCCTGACCGATGGAATTGTAGTAGTCGTAGCCCGCCTGAGCCTCGGTCTGCTCGCCGCAGCCGTCCCAGCCGAGGGAGGCAAAGGTGTTCGACTTTGGGAGGACCATCTTATAGTATCCGTCGCGGAAGGTGACGTCGTAATTGGATACGAAGGGAACGATAAATGCGTAAAGGAAAAGGAGAAGAATGATCACAGCCGCGGCAACGGAAGACTTGTTCTTTCTGAAGCGGCGCATAGCGTCGCGGAAATAGCCCACCGGCTTCGTTGCGAACTTTTTATCCTTTATGCGCGCCGAATCGCTTGCCAGCGCGAACTTTTCTTTCGGTATGTTCATATAATCCATATCAGCGCGCTCCCATCTTGATCCTCGGATCGATGAATCCGTAGCTCAGGTCGATAACGAGTCCGGAGACGAGTCCGATAAGGGTGTAGATAACCGTGTCGGCCATAAAGAAGTTATAGTCGCGCAGGTTTATCGACTGGACGAACAGACTTCCTATGCCCGGTATGGAGAAGATCTGCTCAATAATGATCGAGCCGCCGATAATGCCGATGAACTCGCCGAGGATCATTGGGAGGATAGGCACCATAGCGTTTCTCATAGCGTGGCGGACGATGGCCTGGTTCCTCGTAAGTCCCTTCGTGCGGGCGAGCAGCAGATAGTCGCCCGTGAGCACCTCGGCAAGCTCGGCGCGGGTAAACCTCGTAAGTACGGCGATCGTACCAAACGACAGAGAGATGATGGCGGGCACCATTGAATAAAACATTGGCCACGAGAAGAAGTCCGCGCTCTCCTTTGAGGCGACTGTTAAGGGGAACCAGCCGGTTTTGAAGCAGAGGAGATACTGGACAAGGAAGGCGTAGACGAAGGAAGGCACTGAAATGAACACCATTACGAGGGTCGAAATGATGTGATCCTGCACCGTGTTCTTCTTAAGGGCGGCGTAAATGCCGAAGAGAAGGCCTAACGGCACGGATACGATGAAGGCGTAAAGGTTCACCACCACAGTATACGGCAGCTTTGTGAGCATAACGTCGGATACCTCAAGCGAAACGTACATCTGCTCGCCAAGGCCGAGATCTCCCTTGAGAAGGTGCTGCCAGTAGAGATAATACTGCACCATAATGGGCTTGTTATAGCCCATAGCCTCACGTCTTCTCTCAATAAGAGAGACGTCGCGTCCCATCTGCTTGATTGCCGGAAGGGGCAGCATTTTGATGAGGACGAAGCAGATCGTGGTGATGATCAGGAAGGTAAAAATCATCAGAACAAGTCTTTTTAATACGTACTTTGTCATTAGTCGACCTCCCCTTTACGGAGTCATATTTTAGTGCCATAGTCTTCCTGATGCTGATGTTCAGCAAAAAATGAAAGTAAAGACATTTTTGGCTGAAGCTCAGCATCAATTAATTTAAATCATAAAAGGCATTTAATAGAAACGGAACGCAATCACGGGCAAAAGCCCGCGATTGCGTACGTTTTCATGTTTTACCGGAGAAAATCCGGGTTAATTTCAGCTCCGAATTAATAGGTGAAGGAGCCGGCAACCTCGGCCCACTGGGCGTCGGTGTAGTTGTAGGTGTAGAACTGGAGGCCGCCGAAGCCGATGAGGTCAACGTACTCGGTTACAGGATAGTCGCCCTTCTGGGATACGAGGGAGCCGACGTTTCTGTAGTAGATCGGGGTGTTGACGTAGTTGGCGAGGTAGGCATGCTCGAGCTTGGAGAAGATGCTGCAGCGGGCGTCAGCGTCGTAATCGCCGAAGCGCTGGAGGGTGGTGGTTCCGTCATAGGAGGTGATGGTCACATCCTGGCCATCCATCCACATAGCCCAAGTCTGGAGGTTCTGGAGGTAATCCTTGCCGTTGATGTTGATGGCGACCTGAACCTTGGAGGAATCGAAGCCGTACTCCATCTGCTGGCCGGAGCCGTCTGCAGCGTCGCAGTAGCACTCATAGAGGAGGGTGAACGGGCTGTAAGCAGCGCCGCCCCAGGTGGAGAAGATGATGTCGGCCTGTCCGGAATACATGGAATCATAGTAGTCGGCGTCGACCTTCATCTCGAGCTTGACCTTGCCCTCGAAGCCGGTGCCAACGCAGGCTTCCTGGAGAGCGTTGTTCAGATAGTTGAACATCTGGACGTAGACGTCGTCGGAGTTGTAGACGGAGAGGACGAGAGTGACGTCGCCGCCGTCGTAGGTGCCGTCAGCGGTGGTCTCGTCGAAGGCGAGAGCCATAGCGGCGCGGGCAGCTTCCATATCATAGCCGGTAATGGCGTCATAGGCCTCGTCGAGGTCCTCATAATCGGCGTCGTCATCGCCGTAAGTAAGGCCATAGAGGTTTACGATGGCTTCCTTACCGCCGTCAGAGTTACGGTAGGAGGCGCCGGTGAACGGATCGTAAACGTACATGTAGTTCAGCATGCCGTAACCGGCGGAACCGGCGGCGGTGTAAGACTGAGCGAAGGTGGTACGGTCGATAGCGAGGGAGAAGGCCTTGCGGAAGTTGAGGTTTCCGAGAACGGTGGCGTTGGTGCCGCGCTCAGCAAGGGCGGTCTCGTCGGTGTTGAAGGTGAGCTTGGTGGTGTAGGACTGCGGGGTGTAGCGGATGTAATCGGAAGAACCGTAAGTCGCCATATCGGCGGAAACGAGGGAGACGTTGTCGATCTCGCCGTTCAGGAAGGCGAGAAGGGCGGTGGCCTGAGCCTCGATGACCTGAACGGTAATAACGTCGGTCTGATACTGGCCAACGTGCTTGCCATCCTTGTAGCCGTACCAGTTCTCGTTGCGGCTGAGGGTGTACTGCTTGTCGAGCTCGAAGTAGGTCATCATGTAGGGGCCGTAAGAAGCGGTGGTCTCAAGGCTGGTGCCATAGGTGTTGACGGTGGGATCATCCGGATTCTTGAGGGACTCAAACAGATCCTCTTTTACGAGGTAGGTGCTGGAGAGGTTGTAAGGAACGTAGTAGTTGGGACTCTCGGTGGGGTTGGTGGTGATGATGACGAGCTCATAGTCGCCGGTCTTCAGGATGCCAACGTTGTCCCAGCTGTAGTTATCCTCAAAGGCAACGAGGGTTCCGACATAGGTAGCGCCGTAGCTCTCATAAGCAGCGCCGGCAGCAAAGTACTCATCATAGAAGCCCTTGCCGCTGAAAGCGTCGCCGACGTTCTCGCCGTAGACGGTCTCATCGGTGACCTTTACGTACTGGGGAGCGGGGTTGCCGTCAGCGTCAGTGTAGCTGGCGTCGCAGTTCCAGAAGGAATAAGCGTCGACGTAGAGATCGTCGAGGCTGCCGCCGTTATCAAGGTAAGAGGCGACGGTGGAGCCGAGAGCGGTGAACGCGGTGCGGCCCTGGTTGAAGTACTCCTTCGCGCCGACAACGGCGAAGTCACCGGCATAGAGGGAGTCGGCGCGGCGGTTAAGCTGAGCCGGATCGAGGAGCTGCTGATAAGAATAGATGTAGGTATCAGCGTTGATGGGGGTGCCGTCTTCCCAGGTAGCAAGCTCGTTGAGCTTGATCTTGAAGGCCTTGGCAGTCTCGCCTTCCTTGATGCCGTACTGGCCGACGTAATCGGCGGTAACGTCAACAGGAAGCTCGGAGGCCATCTCGCAGGTTACGGACCAGCCGTCGAGGGTGGAGTTGATCTCGAAGCTGTAGAAGCCGCGGGAGAGATAGTCGAGTATGGCGGAATCATCGTTGGTCTCCCAGGAGAGGGGGTTCCAGTTCAGATTGGACATACCGGCGGTATAGTCGTTGAAGGTGTAAACCTCGGGGTCGGTGTAGTCCTTACCGGCAACACCGGCATAAACGTCGTAGCCGACCTCGCCGCCGCCGGCCTCTGCGAGGTTAGCGGTAACGGTGCCCTCGTTGAAGGCGGGGTACTCGGCGCTGCCGAGGCCTTCGGTGATGTCAACAGCGGGCTCATCGGTGGGCTCATCGGTGGGCTCGGTGGTGGGCTCGGTGG
>ONTN01000041.1 GCA_900320765.1 uncultured Eubacteriales bacterium | reverse complement strand
CACGAAGTGACTGATGAGGTTGTATCGAATACAGAGTACGCAGCGGTCGCGAGCCGTCAGGCGAAGCTTCCGCGGAAAAAGGAGCAATGCCATTCGATTTTAGCCGAGTAAAAATTGCTGTGCTGCCAAGTATAATGGGGGTCCAGGGGGCGTCTGGGCGAAGCCCCCTGGTCTGTTTCTCTCTTTTTGGTACTTTTTCTCTCTTTGCAGACAGCAAAGAGAGAAAAATGTACATTTATTAAACTTATAAGAAATAAAGCAGCTGCATCTTAATGCGAGAAGGTCTCTCTCCGCACCGAAGGCGCAAGCAAAATAAGCCCGGCAAGGTTTGGCAGCGCCATAACCGCGTTCATCAGATCCGACGCCGCCACGGCGGAGTCAAAGCTCATCAGCGCAGAGGCCGCTGCCATAAGGACGAAGGCCGCGCGGTACAGGGCAATTCCCCTGCCTCCCGTCAGATAAGCGAAGCTCTTTTCCCCGTATATCGACCAGCTCAGCACACTTGAAAACGCGAATAGCGCTATAGATACGGCCGTGAAAACGGGCGCCGCGCCGCCGAGTGCTGTGGCGAGGGCTCGGGAAGGCCACAGGGCGGGGAGCTCCTCCGTGCCCGAAGAAAGCAGCATCAGCCCGGAAAAGGTCGAAATGATAAGAGTATCGAAGGCAACCTCTATTACCCCGAGGGCTCCTTCTTCCCTCGGGGATTTTCCCCTGTTTTCCGCGTGGGCTATCGGGGAAGAGCCCACACCCGCCTCGTTCGAGACTATGCCGCGTCTGAAGCCCCAGGCCATTGCCTCCGGTCTCAGCGCGCCCCTCAGTATCGCGCCGAACACTCCCGGAAGCGCGGAGGCATTTTTTATTATGACGGCGGCGCAGCCAAAGAGGTAGAATACCGCCATAAAGGGCACGATCATATTTAGTACCTTGCCCCGCGAGCTGCCCCGAAAGGCTATAAGGACGAGTACGGCGACTGCCGCGGCGCAAACGGCCTGCGTCGCTTTACCGCCGCCGAAGATATCGGAAGCAGAGGCTGAAATCGCCCCAACCTGCGCCATATTCCCCACGCAGAGGGCGGATACAGACGCAGCTGCGGCAAAGAGCGTTGCAAGGCCGCTGAACCTTTTCCCGAGGCCGCGGCGGATGTAATACATAGGCCCGCCCCGGTACTTTACGGCGAGCAGAGCCTCGGAATATTTGACCGCCATACCGATGAGAGCCGAGATCCACATCCAGAAAAGAGCGCCCGGGCCGCCGAAGTATATCGCCACGGCGACGCCGACCACGTTGCCCGTGCCAACCGTGCCGGCAAGAGCTGTCGAGAGGGCGGAAAAGCTGCCCATATCGAGCCTTGAAAGCCCGTCCTTTATAACCGTTTTCGGCCTCAGACCGCGAAACGCCCCGCCGCGAATACCGAGCCACAGTCCGGTAAACGCGATCAGCGCGGGCATAGGAAAGCTCCACAGCCCGCCGGCGAGCGATGAGATAAGCTGCATAAAAAACCACCCCGTACAAGGATATGTGTACGGGGCGGCTCGGTATTATTAATTTCATGATTTGTCCGCCGAGGCAAAGCGGATTGCGGCGGTTTTCTTCCACTTTCCGCTGCGGTATCTGAGCGCCATAAGCGCCGATCTCAGAAGCTGGTCGGCCATAAGGGCGATCCACGCGCCCCAAAGCCCCCAGTCGAAAACCTTCACCGCCAAAAGGCCGAGACCGCTCCTCACTCCGAGGACGGTGACGGCGATCACGACGGCGGTATATCTCGTATCCCCGGCGCCGCGAAGCCCGCCGGACACGATAAACTGGTCGGACTGAAACGGCTGGCTGAAGGCGAGAAGGAAGAGTATGCCCGCCCCGGTCTCGATTACCTCGGGCGTATCGTTGAACACAGCGATCAGCTCGCGGCGGAGAAGTATGGCGAGGGCGCCGAGAAGAACGCCTGATAAAATACCGATCATTCTCGTGCGCCGCATATACACGGCAGCCATATCATATCTCCGCTTCCCTAAGCTCTGACCCATCAGGGTGGTCGCCGCGTTCGCGAACGCCTGACCTATCATAAACGTCATCGCTTGAACGCTCATCAGCACCTGATGCGTGGCGTACATCACCTCGCCGAGGCCGGCGACGGTGCGGGTGTAGATTATAATCCCCGCCCTCAGTAGAAGCTGCTCTATCATAGACGGCACGCCTATCGAGGCGAGGCTGCGGATAAGCGGAAGGTCAAAGCGGAACTTCTCCTTTATCCGGAGGTTTATGTACTGCTTTTTATCGAATACCACGGCCATAGCTATGACGAAGGCGGCGGTCTGACCGATCACCGTCGCGATCGACGCCCCGACTACGCCCAGCTTCGGGCAGCCGAGGCGGCCGTATATCATAACGTAGTTGAAAAAGAGGTTTATCACGTTCGCGAGGGTATTGTAAAAAAGCGGAAGCTTCGTTTCGCCTATGCCCCTCAGAGACGCGGTTATCGTAAAGCCGACGCAGAGCGGTATAAAGCCGTACATCTGTATGAGAAAGTAGTCGACCCCCGCCTTTATCGTCGTCTCTTCTAACTTCCCTTCGCCGGACATAAAGCGGATAAGCGGCTCGGCGAGTACTATGCCGAGCAGCATAAAAACGGTAGATATCATCAGGTTCAGGGCTATCGCCTGAGAGAATACCCTGTTTGCCTTCGCCCTGTCCTGCTGACCGCGGAAGCGGGCGATAAGCGCCGTCGCTCCGACGTTCAGCGCCTGTATCATCGTCATAAGCAAAAACTTCGGCTGAGCCGCGAGGCCGACGGCTGAGAGTGCGAGCACCCCCTCCCTGCCCGGCAGTCTGCCGACCATGATCTGATCGGCTATGCCCGTAAGCTGGGTAAGCACGAGCTCAACGAGGCTCGGAAGGGCTATTACGACGACGTCCCGCAATACTCTTTTTTCAGTTACGCCGGACGGAAGCGGGCTGCGCCTTACGGGGCTATTCAGCTCCCCGGACGAGATTTCCCCGCTCTCTATAAGGTCTACCGCAGTCTCGATCGTGATACTGTCACTTCTCATGCTCGGTCTTTCCGTAGAGAAGGCTTGCCCCGCTCTCCGGATCGAACAGATGTATCCTTGAGGGCTCGGGCTCAAGGTGGATGACAGCGCCGGGCGCCGGAGCGTGGATATCGTCGTCGGCAAGCTGGATTAGGGCGACGACGTCAACGCCCTCTACGAGCGAATGCAGATTGAGCGTTCCTCCGTTGAGCTCGGCAACGTCGGCTGACGCGGGGATGCCTGTTTCGGAAATGTGCAGGTGCTCCGGCCTTATGCCCATCTTGACCTTGCCGGGAGCGACATTCCCCGCCTTCAGAGCAGACTGGTGAGTCTCCGTAAGCTCAAGCTCAGCTCCCGCGACGAAGAGGCGGTAGCCAGCCTCGCTTCTCATCAGAGTCGCGTCGATGAAATTCATCTGAGGCATACCGATAAAGCCGGCGACGAACATATTCGCGGGCTTGTCCCAAAGCTCCTTCGGGGCGCCGACCTGCTGGATAACGCCCTTGTTCATTATGCAGATCCTGTCGCCGAGGGTCATAGCCTCCGTCTGATCGTGGGTGACGTAGATAAACGTCGTATTCAGCTTGCGGCGCAGCTTTATAAGCTCCGTTCTCATCTGGTTTCTCAGCTTCGCATCGAGGTTTGAGAGCGGCTCGTCCATCAAAAACACCTTCGGCTCGCGGACGATCGATCTTCCTATAGCCACGCGCTGGCGCTGGCCGCCCGAAAGGGCCTTCGGCTTGCGCTTAAGAAGGTCGGATATATCGAGTATCGCGGCAGCCTCCTCGACCTTCTTTTTAATCTCGCTCATCGGCACCTTCCTCATTTTAAGGGGGAAGGCTATGTTGTCGAATACCGTCATATGCGGATAGAGCGCATAGTTCTGGAAGACCATGGAGATATCCCTGTTCTTCGGAAGGACGTGGTTCATAAGCTGGCCGTCGATATACAGTTCTCCCCCGGAGATCTCCTCAAGCCCGGCTATCATACGGAGGGTCGTGCTCTTACCGCAGCCCGAGGGGCCGACGAAAACGACGAATTCCTTATCCTTTATATGCAGGTTAAAATCCTTAACGGCCTCGAAGCCGCTGTCGTATATCTTCCAAACGTGTTTTAATTCTACCTCTGCCAATTTACCTTCCCGCCTTCCTTTCGTACCTTCTCTCCATCATTCTCTCCCTGTACTCCGGCACCTTTACCTTAGCCGTCTTGATCCCCTTGGCTGCGAGCTTCACCAGAAGCACGATCAGGCTGATTACCGGATAGACAGCAAGAAGAAGCATAACCGAAAGCAGTATCGTAAGCCTGTCCTCGGTATATATCGCCGCGTTTTCCCAATACGGGAATTTTACGGCCTCTTTTCTCATTGACCTCGTTCCGAGATCGCCCAGAAGCTTAAAAATCCTTCCCGGTGTAAAACGTCCCGTGTTCTCCACGGTCACAGCAGACGGGAAATTCTTCTCAACGATGCCCTTAAGGAAGCCCGCTATCGGGTCCGCGCCGACGAGCTCATATTCCGTTATGCCGGTCTCCGATATCGCATTGAGCGCGGAATAGTGCATAAAGATCATAGGCTCTCCGCCGTAAGCGGCGTTCGTCGCCTCATCCTTTTCCCTCTCGACGACTCCGATGATAACATACGGCACTTCGTCGATCTCAACGGTCAGCCCGGCGAGGTCATAGCCGCCGAAGAGGCGCCACGCGGCCTCCTCATCGAGAAGGACGCCATCCTTCATAAGATCTGTTTCCCTTATATAGCTTCCGGAGCGGAGCTTGAGCGGATGGAAGTAAAACCAGTCTCCACCCACTCCGATGGCGAAGAGATCCGCTGAGGAATTATTGCCCCTCGCGTTCACCTTTCCCTCGGCGCTGTAGCCGTCCTTATAGAGCGTGCCGCCTGCGGGAGCCTCAAGCGAGGCTGAAACGTATTCGCTCGCAAGGGTGGACCTGAAAGCGAATATATTCTCCTCGCTCCCGCTCGATCCGGCCTTATAGAAGGCCGAAACCTGACTGACCAGCATATCGCTATCGCCCTTAAACTCGCCCGCGGCGCGCTGAGTGACAATCGAGCCGGCTATACCCGAGTATATGATCGCGTCAACGGCGAAAATAAGGGTAAGCAGCACGAAAACGGCAATTTTTATAAGGAATTTCTTATCCTTCAGCTTTTTCATCCTTCATCCGCCAATCTTACCTGCATTCCGGAGGCGATCGGAGCAGACGTCGTAGTGATAAGGCAGTCGTTATAGGCGAGCTCGCCGGTAACGGCGATGCTGGTATCGTCCTCCGCGATCCTGGTTATCGCCACGCGCTGAGCCGTATATCTTGTGGACAGCGGGGTCTGCTTCGTCTTAATAAGCAGCACGAATTCGCCGTTGGCGTCGGAGCGCACCGCGCTCTTCGGTATAATAAGATCGTAGTTGCGGCTGCGCTCACCGATGGCGATGTTGATAGTGGCTCCGCTCTCTACGTCGTCGCCCGTCACGTCGAAGACGAGTATTCTCTTCTCCCTCGGGCTCTGGGGATCGGCGCGCATGGAGACAAGCTGAGCCTGGATATCGCTGCCGCCCCACCAGCCCATGGATACCTGGGCGTAATCGCCGACGGTGACTCTCTGCGCCTGCTCTGTCGTAACCGTCATCTCGACGGAATAGCCCCTGTCGGGCACCTCGATCGTGCAGATGATCTCGCCCTTCGCCGGGGTGTTTCCGGCGGAGACGTTGATCTTCTTGACGACGCCGTTCACGTCTGATACTACCTCAAGGCCCTGCTCCTTCGCTCCGGAGGTCAGCTTATCGAGCTTCTCCTGAGCCTCGGCGACCTTGCCCTCCTGCTTCTCAACGGCCGTCTCTGCCTTCGTTATGCCGCTGCGCATTGCCTGAAGGTCGAGATCCTTGAGCTTCTTGGAGAGCTGATCGGATTTCTTCTGCTCGGAGAGCTGGAAGATGGCGTCCTCAAGCTGGGTCTGGAGCGACTCTATCTCAGAGGTCAGGGTATCGTACCTCGTCTGTACGTTATCAGCCGCCGACTTCGCGGTATCGTAAGCGGTCTTTGCTCTTTCTTTTTTCTCATTAGCCACGGCGAGGGTGCCGTTCTGAATGAGATCTACGTCCTCCTGCGCGTTCTCGACGGCCTTGTCCTTGGCGGTCTTTTCCTTCTGCGCTTCCTTATATGCCTTCTCAAGAGGCTCGAGCGTCTTCTTCGCCTCGTTCAGCTCGCGGGTCAGTTTGGCGTAGGTGGCGTCGTCGGCGTTTGACTTTGCGTAGCTGTCGTACGCGCTGTCGTATGCGGCGTAGGCGCTCTCCTCTCTGAGCTTTGCCTGCGTTACCGCGTTCTGCGCGGTCTGGATCGCCTGCTCCGCGGCGATTATGGCCTTGTATGCCTCATACGCTTCGGAGTCGGTATCCTTAAGTTTTTCCGCAGCCGCAGGTATGTAGGTCGCGTATTTGGACTCAAAGTAGGCTTTTCTTGCGTCGCTGCCTACAGGGTATTTTTCATCGAACGAAAGCCCGTCTTCTCCCGGCACGTAGTCTGCCTCTATCATCTCTTCGGCCTTGGCTGTGACTCTATCGTTTCCGGCGTCATAGAGTATGTGCGCCGTCTCGAGGGCGGTCTTCGCCTCCTCGACCTGAGCCTCGGCCTCTTTTGTCTCTGCCCGAGCCGCGTTGTAAGCGTCCTCGGCGGCCTTGACGGCGCTGTAGCTTCCGTCGCCGGAGCCGCCGCTCTTGGCTCTCTCTGCCTCAATGGCGTCGACCTTGGCCTTTGCCTCGTTATACGGCTCCTCGGCGGCGTCGAGCGCTTCCTTCGCCTTCTTTGCGGCGGACTTAGCCTCTCTCAGCTTTTCCTGAGCCTCGTCATACTTCTTCTGTTCCTCCTCGTAGGCTTTCTCGGCCTCTTCGAAAGCGTCCCTCGCGGTCTTGAGGGCAGTATCTGAGAAGTCGAGCTCGTCCCGCTCCTTCGTCTTCTCGCTTATCTCGTCCCTCAGCTTCTGGATATTGCGGTTTTCCTTCGTGTAGTCCGCGGCGGAGGCAGCCTCCAAAAGTGCGCGCTGATAGCTTCTTCTCGATTCCTCAAGCGAATCCTTAAGGCTCTGGAGCTGGGTCTCTGCCTGTTCAAGCTCCTGACGCGCGGCCTCGACCTCCTGAGAGTCGCCCTCGGCAAGGATAAAGAGAACGTCGCCCGCCTCTACGGTCTGGCCGACCTTGGCATAGACCGTTTTAACCTTGCGGGTATCGGACATTATGATATCAAAGGTCTCGGAAGCGGCTATCGTTCCCTGTCCCCTGATCTGAGCGCTTATAGCTCCTGAGGTCACGTACTGAACGGCTACCTCGGGGAGGTTAGCATTCATAATCGTATTGGAAAAGAAGGTCAGCACAAGCATAACGGAAAGGAAAATTATAACCGCCGTCTGTACCCAGCCTCTTTTTTTGGTCTTTTTTTCATCATTCATGGAATGCACAATCCTTTCATCTTTTAACCCTTAACGGAGCCCTGGTGCGCTATACCCTCGACAAGGTACTCCTCGCCGCCGAGGAAAAGGAGAAGGGTCGGAATCATATAGAACGTCGCCACGGCGAAGGCAAGTCCTACCTCGCCGGCATTTATCTGCGACAGGAAGACGCTGAGCGGCTGCTGATCTGCGTCAGGCAGAAGTATAAGCGCCTGCTCGACCATATTCCAGTAGTCGATAAACACGAGGATGGCGACGGAGAAGAGCGCCGCTCTGCACTGAGGCAGGCACACTCTTGTAAATACTCTCCACTCGCTCGCCCCATCGAGCTTTGCCGCCTCGATAAGGCTCTTTGGGATCCTGCGCATATACTTTGTAAGCAGGAACACCGAGAAGGGGGCAAAGGCGCCCGGCAAAATGATCGACCATCGTGTATTTACAAGGCCGAGAGCGTCGCTGACAAGATAGTTCGGCACCAGAGTTACCTGATACGGCATCAGCATCAGAATAACGTATGAAAAGAAGATCGCGGATCTCGCCTTTCCTCTCCAGCGGGTAAACCCGTATGCCGCGACGGAAGCGACGGCGAGCTGGAACAGAACGACTGGCACCGTAAGAAGGACGCTGTTCCAGAACTTATAAAGGAAGTCCGGGCTCTTTATAAGAGCTGTTACATACTGGGAAAAGGTCACCTTTTCCGGAATGAACTTCAGATTCACCTTCTCGGAAACGTAGCTATGACCGGCGCGCGCCGTGCCGAAGACGGCGCCGTAGTTTGCCTCGATCTCGCTCTCCGTCATAAAGGAGTTCGTAATGGTGAGGATCGTAGGCGTGAGGAAGGTGATCGCAAAGATAAGGCAGACGATGAAAACGGCCGTTCGCCCGACAAGACGCTTTTTCTTCATCCCTCCACGTCCTTTCCGAACCAGTTCTCCACGGCAAAGAGGACGGCGATGATGATTATCATAGCTATCGCCATAATAACGGCCGCGGCGGAGAGCTTCTGATAGTTCAGCGCGTTAAACATATTGTTCATAAAGTGCTGCAGAGTGTAGAGCTTCTCATAGGGGTAGCTTCCCGCTAAAAGGAATACCTCGCGGAACACCTTAAAGCTGTTTATAAGGCTCAGTATAGCTACGAAAAGGATAGTCGGCGAGAGGTAGCGCATCTTTATCGCGAAGAACTTATAAAGAGGCGAGGCTCCCTCGACGTCCGCGACCTCCAGAAGCTCGCCCGGCACGTTTGCAAGGGCGGACATAAAGAGGATCATATTGTAGCCGAGATTCTTCCAAAGGAAGAGGAAGATAACCACCCACTGAGCGTAGTCAGAGTTCAGCCAGTCCACCTTGTCAAGACCGAACAGGGCGGTAAACTCGTTCAGAACGCCGTTATTCGAGAAGACGACCTGCCATATAAGCACGACCGACGCTACGGGGACCATCATCGGGCTTAAAAAGAAGGTCCTGAAATGGCTCTTTCCCGGTATCCTCGCCTCGAGAAGAAGCGCCAAAGTGAGCGAGAGGATAACGGAGAGCGGGACGACCAGCGCGGAAAACGTGCCGGTATTCTTCATAGCGAGGAGAAATCCCGGATTTTTCAGGAGATTCGTATAGTTATCCAATCCGGCGAACGAGGGGTCAAGGCTGCTTTTTATAAAGCTGTAATAGATAACCACCCCGAACGGCAGGATAAAGAAAACTATTACTCCGAGAAAGCTCGGCCCGAGGAATCCGATGCTCGTAAGAAACTCGCGGACCCTCGTTCTTCTGAGAGCGCCCCGCTGCTCCGGTGTGAAATTCGTTCGCACCTCGCGAAGTCTCTCCTTCACCCGCGCCTTCGCGGCCCGGGCTTCCTTCCATTTTATCAAAGGACTCGTGATGTTCACCACTTCCCTTCCATATTTGTGCGCCGGCGGCGGGGCTTGCCCCCGCGTCTTGCGCTTTATCACCTTTGTTCGTTTACGTATAGGAACACTCTTGAATTAATCGCCTTGGCGGCCGCCTCAGAGGTCTGCTGGCCGGAGAAGTACGCGCTC
>ONTN01000093.1 GCA_900320765.1 uncultured Eubacteriales bacterium | reverse complement strand
CTCACGTAGCCGTATTTCATTTCGCCGTACTTTTTATGAAGGCTTAGGAGCCTTCCGTAGAATGCCCTGTTATAGTAGGTCCCGGAAGAATCCGGCCCTTCAAACGCGGGATTATGTTCGCAGACGGCACAGTCATAGGCGTCAAGATCGTCGCGGTTAAATGCGTACATCAGCCGGAAGGCCGCGTCAATTATCTCTTTTCGCGGGAAGTATTCCAGTATCGGCTTTCCGCCTGCTTCGGTGACGCGCCATAATTCCGGTTCAGAATCTTCATGGCCTGCGTAGTCCCATACCCTGTATTCTATCTTGTCGCCGGTACGGAACCGCCTCACGTTCAGGCACATTACAAGGACGCAGCTATTTTTTGATAGCTCCGGCTCAAGAAGTTTTTTGCAGTATTCGCCGTCAAGCCTCACCTTTTCTTCTTTCCCGTATGCGAACATATAAATCGTATATAGATCGCTATTTCTGCTGCAGCGGTAGCCGATGCAATCGTCAAAAATCCGCGTTTCCAGTATCTTATACCCGCGTTCACTGAGCCACGATTTGCTGAACTCATCCGCTTTTAGCCAGATATACTCATCCCCGGTTATTTCTTCCTTCTCATCGTCCGGATGCTGGCCTGAAGACGCTCTTCTAAACACCATATACTGACACTCTTGCGGCGTCAGAGGTTCGACGGTGTCAGGCAGGTCATCGGGCGAATCTTCATCAAGCTCCTCCATATAGAAATCAACGTTAAACCAGGATTTATTGCGCGACAGAAGAATACTGCTGAGTCTTCCGTTATCGTCTACCATGGCGGCGGCAACAGCTATGGGGTATCTGTCGCTGTATCGGTACAGAAGCATCCCATATTCATCGGCGCGCATTCCCTCGATCGTGTTCAGGTCCAAGTGTGAAATGCCGCGGGTCACGTCGTCAAGTGGTACTACCTCATAAGTATATCTGCACTCATCAACCGAATAGGAATACACATTTTTCAAGTGCTCAAGTATCTTTTCCGGCGTGTCGAGCCTCAGGTCGGCGTACTCAGAGGCGTAATCGCATTCAGGGGCAAGATACGCGGCAAGCTGATCCGTTTCCCCGTAAGCTAAAGCTCTTCCGAGCTTATCCATCAATTCATAATCCGTCATTATTATCGCCCCTTCAAAATCCGTATATTTTCAATGACCCGTTTCCCGGCAGAACGAGCTCCGTCCAAGCTCTCATATCCTTCAGTTGAGTCCGGTACTTCTCCTTATTCTTCCAGAATTCCGCACCGCGGCAGTTGAGCCACGGCAAAAAATCGTTGCCGCCCATTCTGTGCTGAGCGTCGGGTCCGGTTAGATAATCAAACAAATCGTCAAAGCTGTCAAACCGCAGGATATTCTCGGCAGTGTTAAGGATATCGCCCCATTGATCGGCGCTGAATTCGTAATTTTCATATTCGTCAAAGAGCTCCCGAATATGCCACGAGATAGCCCAGTTGAAAAGAAGAAAGTCAGAGACAGCTATTTGCAAGCAGGACTCGCCTCGCTCCGGAGCGAGCTTCATAAAGGGTCTCTCGGCATACTCAGCACCGGCTTTTCCAAAGAAAAAGGTCGACCCCTTCGGCTCAAAGCCTGTAGCCTGATCAATATGGTTATCATATCATATATAATGAAAGATATACAAGACAAAAATCGTCCTCAAAGCTCAGTTACAGCTCAGGTGTCGCAAAAACATCAACCCCCTTGACAAATTGTATCGCGCGCGATATAATTTTTTCATATAAATCGCGCGCGATATAATTTTGAGGTGATGCTTATGAGCGACGAATATGCTGCTCTCCGGCTTAGAAGCCAGCTTTGTTTTCCGCTGTACGCGGTATCGAATATCATTACGCGGAAGTACAAGCCGCTTCTTGACGAGCTCGATCTGACATATACGCAGTATATCGTTATGATGGCACTGTGGGAGGAAAACGAGGTCAACGAAAAACATCTCTGCGAAAAGCTGTATCTCAAGTCAAACACCCTCGCCCCGCTCCTCAAAAAGCTTGAGGACAAGGGGTTTATAAAAAAGGACAAGAGCGGCGGCGACGGGCGCAATCTTGTGATTACGCTTACCGAGTCGGGCGAGGAGCTCAAAGACCGGGCGATCTGCGTCCCGGAAGCTATAGCACGGGAATTTCACCTGACGCCGGAGGAAGCTGCGGCTCTACATCAGATTCTGTACAAAATGCTCGACGAAGAGCGAGCTTATAATTTTCAAGGAGGATATTAAAATGGGAGTTTATGATTTCACCGTTACCGACAACAAGGGTGCAAGCGTTTCCCTGAAAAAGTACGAGGGCAAGGTTCTGCTCATCGTAAACACCGCCACGCGCTGCGGTCTGACGCCTCAGTATGCGGGGCTTGAGGCGCTCTATGAAAAATACCGCGATCAGGGCTTTGAGATCCTTGATTTCCCCTGCAACCAGTTTGCCTTTCAGGCCCCCGGCGACGCAGAGACGATCGATTCCTTCTGCACGCTGAATTACGGCACCAAGTTCCCTCGCTTTGCCAAGATCAAGGTCAACGGAGGCGACGCTGATCCGCTTTACGTTTACCTTAAGGAGCAGAAGCCCGGAAGGATAGCCTGGAACTTTGCGAAGTTCCTGATTGACCGCAGCGGAAACGTGGTAGAGCGCTTTGCACCCACCGACAAGCCCGAAACGCTTGAGGCGGCGATCGAGACTGAGCTCGGTAAGCAAGCTGAATGAATGAAAAAGGGCGCCTTTTTGCGAGGCGCCCTTTTTCGTATCAAGTTTTCTCGGACATGTGTTCTCTATATTCGCCGCTTCCGAGCGTACCGCGTTTCTTAGCACAGAGCTCCCCCTGATTCACTGTTGAAATGCCGGACGGCAGACGGTATAATATCATTAATCTTGGTTTTGGAGAGATAATATGAAGCTTGTATTTATTTTGGGCGACGCGGCGGTCGGGAAAATGACTGTCGGTCAGGAGCTTATGAAGATAACCGATCTCAGGCTCTTTCACAATCATATGACGATCGAGCCCGTGCTTGAGATCTTCGGAAGCTTTGACGGGAAGACGATTTCCGATATACGCGAGGTCATTTTTAAAAACTTCGCCGCCTCGAATAACTACGGAATGATCTTCACGATGATGATGGCCTTTGATATGCAGTCGGACTGGGATTATCTTGAGCACGTTAAGGCGATATTCGCGCCCTACGGAACGGAGTTTTATTACGTTGAGCTGATCGCCCCGCAGGAGATAAGGCTCAAGAGGAACGAAACGGAAAACCGCCTTAAGCACAAGTCTTCAAAGCGGGATCTTGCCGTCTCGAACCGGCGTTTGCTGAAGGATGACGAGAACCACCGCTGCGTAAGCTACGAGGGCGAGATCACGTTTGATAACTATCTGAGGATAGATAATTCCGAGATGCCTCCAGAGGAGGCGGCAAGGCTCATTAAAGATACCTTTGGGCTGATATGAAGGATGCCGCTTTTTGAATCAAGCGTGGATTTGAATATCGAGTCCGGTTTGCGGAGGGAATATGAAACTTAAAAAGCTTAATTACGACCTGACCGTCTGCAAGGTCGCGTCGGTCGCTGATTTGGATTTGAACGCGGACTTCTTTTTCATCGGCAGAACGGAAGAGGAAATATCCCTCGTCTGCCTCACCGAGAAAGCGCCCCGGCGCACGACCGCCCGAGAGGACGGCTGGAAGGGCTTTTTTATTGATGGAGCTCTCGATTTTTCGCTGGTAGGTATCCTCGCGGAGCTTTCCTCTATCCTTGCCGCGGAAAATATCGGGATATTTGCCGTTTCAACGTTCAACACCGATTATATCCTCGTTAAGGCCGAAAACTTCGATAGGGCGATCGAAGCTCTCGCTGCCGAAGGCTATGAGATCGTTTGAAAACAGAGGTAAAACGATATGGACGCACAATTCAGAACCTACCGGGAGTGCGACTACCCCGCTCTCTCCGACTTCCTCGTTGAGCTTAACCGCGAGGACAAAAGCCACGTTAACTGGAACTGGGCGCGGCTTGAGTGGATGATAGAGCATCCCGAATTTGACAGAGGCGCGGCAGGCTCGATAGGCCTGTGGCTCGCCGGTGAAAAAGTAGTCGGCGCTGCGATATACGATATGTATTTCGGGGAGGCTTTCTGCGCCGCCCTGCCTGAATACGCGGCGCTCTATCCCGAGATATTAGACTATGCGTACCGGGAGCTTAAGGACGAGGCGGGGCTCGGCATCTCGGTCTGCGACGGAAATCTTTTCGAGATCGGGGAAGCGAAGCGCGCAGGCTTTGTACTCACCGAGCAAAAGGAGACCGTGATGAGTATCGAGCTTGACGGCGAGCTTTCCTCTTCCCTGCCCGACGGGCTCACGCTTAAAGAGCTCCACCATGAAAAAGACGCCGAAACGCTGCAATGGCTTTTCTGGCAGGGCTTCGACCACGGAGGTGACAGGGCGGAGTTTGAAAGATCCGATAAGGGCGTCTCGCATCTTCGGATGCATTTTAGAAAAGAGCTGAGTCTCGGCGCCATGACCCCGGACGGAGAGGGCGCGGCCTACTGCTGCCTCTGGTTCCGTGAGGGCACCGACTACGCCTACGTTGAGCCTGTATGCACGATCCCCGCCTATCGCGGCAGGGGCGCGGCAAAGGCGCTTCTTTATGAGGCTCTTAATCGCGCAAGGGCGCTCGGCGCGAATCGGGCTTACGTTATCTCCGATCAGGTCTTTTACGAAAAGCTCGGCTTTCGCAAGGACAGGACGTTTTCGTTCTATTGGAAGAAGTAAAGATATGCATCGTTTGGGCTTGGGGTTATCTGCCTCAAGTCCATGTTTTTTCCCTAAATCGCACTTGCGCCGAGGGGGTAAATACGGTATGATATAAACGTAAATTCAATACAAGGAGGAGCGCTTATGAAACCCTTTAAGCTGGCTGAAAACCTTTACTGGAACGGTATTCTCGATCCCGGTCTTCGGGTATTCGATATCGTGATGATGACGGAGTTCGGTACGACCTATAACTCTTATACCCTTCGCGGCAGCGGGAAGACGGCGCTGTTTGAGACCTGCAAGCAGAAGTTCTGGGACGAGTATGAAAGCGGGCTCAACGAGCTCGGCGGAATAAACTCAATCGACTACCTCGTGATGAATCACACCGAGCCGGATCACGCCGGCACGGTAGAGAAGCTTATTGAGCGCAATCCACGCCTCATTATTGTCGGTACGAGCGCGGCGATCGGCTTTTTAAAGGAAATCGTAAACCGCGATTTCAACTCCATGACCGTCAAGGACGGGGATACCCTCTCGCTCGGCGATAAGACGCTCCGCTTTTTCGTTCTGCCAAACCTCCATTGGCCGGACACTATGTACACCTACGTTGAGGAGGACGGGGTTTTCTTCACCTGTGATTCGTTCGGAAGCCACTACAGCCATCCCGGCATAGTCCGCTCCACGGTAACAGACGAGGAGGGCTACCTCCGCGCCGCGAAATACTATTTTGACAACATCATCGGCCCATTCGCTAATCCCTTTATGTCGAACGCCCTGAAAAAGCTCCAGGGAATGAAGATAAATATGATTTGTACGGGTCACGGCCCCGTGCTCGACAGCCATATAGACGAGATAATGGAGCTCTATCGCGGCTGGTGCGCCCTCGCGCCCAAGGGTAAAAGTAAGCTTGTCGTTATGCCCTACGTCAGCTCATACGGATACACGGCTCAGCTTGCCGAGCACATAGCCGCCGGCGTGCGCGATGCGGGTGATATCACCGTCCGTGCCCACGATATGGTAACGGAAGCGCCGACGAGGTCGCGGCCGAGTTAGGGGCTGCCGACGGAATACTTTTCGGCACTCCCACTATCATCGGCGAGGCTCTCGCCCCGATATGGAATCTTACGCTCCGTATGTTCCCGCCCGTACACAAGGGCAAGCTTGCAAGCGCCTTCGGAAGCTACGGCTGGTCCGGCGAGGGCGTGCCCCACATTCTCGAACGCCTGAAGCAGCTCCGCATGAAGGTGCCTGACGAGGGCTTCCGCGTCCGCTTCAAGCCCAGCGAGAAGGAGCTTCTGGACGCCTACGACTTCGGCTATAACTTTGGCTGCACCCTGCTCAAGAAGCCGAACGAGAGAATTATGGGCAAGGGACAGGGCACGCGCAAGCTCGTCAAGTGCCTCGTCTGCGGGGCAATATTCGATTCCTCTATGGACGTCTGCCCGGTCTGCGGAGTTGGCCGCGACAAGTTTGTAGACGCCGAGGATACCTCCACCACCTTCCGCAAGGACACCGAGGAGCGCTTTATCATCTTAGGAGGAGGCGCGGCGGCTCACTACGCGGCGGATGCGATAAGGGCGAGAAACAAGACGGCGCCAATCGTTATTATAACTGCGGAAAACGAGCTTCCCTGCAATCGCCCGATGCTCACAAAGGTACTGCTGCAGGATATGGGCGGCGACCGCCTCGCAATCGAGAGCCGCGGCTGGTACGAGGAGAGGGATATTACCATCGTCTTCGGCACCACAGTAAAGGCCTTCGTTCCCGCTGAAAAGCGCATCGTGACGGACAAGGGCGAGTTTATGTATGACAAGCTCGTCTACGCTCTCGGCGCGCGCTGCTTTGTCGCGCCCATCACCGGGAGCGACCTTCCCCACGTTGTCTCCATCCGCTCGATCGAGGACTGCAGGCGCGTTCAGTCCATAGTAGCGGGCGGCGCGAAGTCTGCCGTAATCATCGGCGGCGGCGTTATGGGGCTTGAGAGCAGCTGGGAGCTTAAGAAGGGCGGGCTTGACGTAACCGTTCTTGAGACTGCCCCCGGTCTTCTACCCCGCCAGCTTGACGATAACGCCTCCGCCCTCTTAAAGGAGCTCTGCGAAAAGGCGGGAGTCAAGATAGTCACCGGCGTGAAGATCACGGAGATAACCCCGGACGAGGTTAAGCTTGCAGACGGAACGAGCTATTCCGCCGAGCTTGTGATAATGTCCACCGGAATGCGCGGCAACGTTGCGATAGCCCAGGCCGCAGGGCTTAAAACGGACAGGCTCATTCAGGTCGGCGAGGATATGTCTACGAGCGCGGAGGACGTCTGGGCCTGCGGCGACTGCGTTGAGTTTGAGGGCGCGGCTCAGGCGTTTTGGGCTCAGGCTGCGGAGACCGGGCGCGTTGCCGGAGCGAACGCCGCCGGCGAGGAGATCGCCTATCGCGCCATCGGAAGCAGCCTCGTGATAAACGCGATGAACACCTCGATTTTCGCCCTCGGCGCGAACGGCAAGGAGCCCGGGCGCAAATACCGCACGGTGGAGATGCGCGACGAGCAGCGCGGAAGCTACGAGAAATACTACTTCTTTAATAACCGCCTCGCGGGAGCGATCCTCGTCGGCGATACCTCAAAAATGCCCGAGCTCACAAAAGCTGTTGAGGAGGGCGCAAGCTATTCTTCTATCTTCGGAAAGCATAATTGACCGAAATGCATATAATATTTAAAGAAGTAA
>ONTN01000006.1 GCA_900320765.1 uncultured Eubacteriales bacterium | reverse complement strand
ACGACCTCCTCGCACTCCTTGAGCTTCTTCTTTCCCGCGAGGATGTACATAGTCAGCTCCTTGAAATACTGCTGGTTCAGGCCGTACATCTTGTCGAGAGTGGAAACGTCCTTGAGAAGGGTGACCTGATGCTGCTCAAGAGCGTCGCATATCTTGTCCACGTTGACCTCGGCCTTATCGTACTGAGCCTTCAGCGTGGCGATCTTGTTTTCGGCCTTTTTGAAGAGACCGAGGAAGCCCTTCTTCTCCTCCTCGCCGTAGTTGAAGCCCTTGAGCTCGACGACGAGATTGGAGAGCATTCCGCCCACCTCGCCCATATCCTTGGTGCGGACGCTGTTGAGCGTCGTACCGGAGAAATCGGCTATGTTCTTCTGGCTTGAAGCGCCGTACTGAAGGATGGCGTTGGAATCGGTTATGTCTATCTTCTCCGCGAAGTCGTTAACAAGCTTTAGCTCCTCGGCGCTGAGCTGAGACTCCTCAGCCTGCGTAGCCGTCATCGCGGGAGCCTTTTCCTCGGCTATCGCCTGCGCGACGGCAGCCTGAGCGGCGGGGGTCGTCGGTGTGGAATTGAAGGTCAGGGTCGGCACGTAATCAAGGTTGGTATCGGTCATTTTAGCTCGTTCCTTTCGTTATAATACTGAGTGATACCATTTTATTATTCCGGCTCGATAAAGTCAAGAAATATCTTCTATTGATGCCGCCGCAAGTACAGGAGTTACAGCGCTTCTATCGCCCCGGCGAGATTAGCTTATGTAATAATTACACCGAATGCTAAGGCTTGCCTACAGAAGGTTTTCTCATTAAGATGATGCGTTTTGTTCTTGCTTGAAAGCAAGGGAAGCGTTCGTTTCTCTCTTTGCAGACTGCAAAGAGAGAAAAAAGTACAATTAATAAACTTATAAGAAATAAGGCGGCTGCATCTTAATGCATAAAGACTTCATCTTACTGCGTAAAGAAAAAGGGGATTTATTTTTCCCGCGAAACCTGATATACTTATTTGAAATAAAAACCGAAAGAGGTAATGCGCCGTGGAGGATATCATTCTTTTGAAGCACGGGGAGATCGTGCTCAAGGGGCTTAACAAGAGGATATTTGAGGATAAGTTTATGGCTAACGTGCGCCGTCGGCTTCGCGGCCTCGGCGATTTCCGGGTCTACACCGTTCAGTCCACGACCTACGTTGAGCCGCAGTCAGATGATTGCGATATGGACGCCGCCCTCGAGGCTATGAAGACCGTGTTCGGCGCGGTGGCGATAAGCCGCGCCGCCGCCTGTGAGAAGGATAAGGACGCCATTTTCGAGACGGCAAAGCGCTATCTCGGCGCGGAACTTAAAAAGGCAAAGAGCTTCAAGGTCGAAACCAAGCGCTCGGACAAGAGCTTTCCGATGACGAGCATAGCAGTTTCGCAGTACGTCGGCGGGCTTCTGGCCGACTCCTTCCCCGAATGCAGGGTGGATGTACACAATCCCGAGCTAACCGTCAATATAGAGGTACGCGACTTTGCCGCCTACGTGCACGGAGTGCCCATTGAGGGCGCGGGCGGTATGCCCGTCGGGTCAAACGGCAGCGCCGTCTCCCTTCTCTCCGGCGGAATCGACAGCCCGGTGAGCACATATATGATGGCAAAGCGCGGGGTGCATATAATCCCCGTCCACTTCTTCTCCTTCCCCTATACCTCCGAACTCGCGAAGGAAAAGGTCATTACCCTTGCGAAGCTCGTCGCCCCATACTGCGGCAGGATGACGCTCGAGATCGTTCCGTTTACGAAGATACAGGAGGAGATAAGGGACAAGTGCCCCGAGGAGTATTTCACGATAATAATGCGCCGCTTTATGACGCGCATATCCGAGAAGATCGCCCTTTCAAACGGCGCCTCCGCCATCGTTACGGGCGAGAGCCTCGGCCAGGTCGCGAGCCAGACGATGCAGGCGATGGCCGTCACAGAAGAGTGCGTCTCCCTGCCCGTTATCCGCCCGCTCGTCTGCCTTGACAAGGCGGAGATAGTCAAGCTCGCGCGGAAGATTGGCACCTTCGACACCTCGATTCTCCCCTATGAGGACTGCTGCACGGTCTTCACCCCCCGCCACCCGAGGACGAAGCCTCAGATAGACGAGGTGCTCGAGGTCGAGAAGGCTCTTGACGTCGGCGGGCTCGTGGACGAGGCGGTTATGAACATCGAGCGGGTGGTGATCTCAAAGTGAGAGCCGAGATAATCTCCGTCGGCACGGAGCTTCTTTTGGGTTCTGTTGTCAACACCGACGCCACTGATATTTCGCGCATGCTCTCCGAGCTGGGGATCGACGTTTTCCACCACACGGTCGTTGGCGACAATCGCGAGAGGGCGGCCGCCGCCATTGAGATTGCGAAGTCACGAGCCGACCTGATCATAACCACGGGCGGGCTCGGCCCCACCTGCGACGATCTTACGAAGGAGATCCTTTGCTCCGCCTTCGGCAAAAAGCTCGTTTACAACGAGGAGGCCGCCGAGAATATGCGGCGCTATTTCGCCGACAGGCTGCCCGGTCACCCGGTTCCTGAGAACAACTACTCCCAGGCATACTTGCCCGAGGGCTGCGTCCCCTTTCAAAACTCCTGCGGAACGGCGCCGGGCTGCGCCTTTGAAGCGGAGGGCAAGCGCGTTATAATGCTGCCCGGTCCCCCGAGGGAGTGCAGAACGATGTTCCGCCACTCCGCCATGCCCTACCTTGCCGACCTTGCCGGTGAGAAGCTTTTCTCCCGCTTTATCCGCGTATTCGGTATGGGCGAGAGCCGTATGGACGAGCTTCTGCGTCCCCTTATGGACAGGCTCGAAAACCCCACCCTCGCGCCCTACGCCGGAAACGCCGAGTGTATGCTCCGCCTGACGGCGAAGGCGAAGAGCGAGGCTGAGGCCGAGGCTCTCGCCGAGCCCGTAATCGCCGAGGTCAGAAAAGCTCTCGGCGAATATATCTACACCGAAACGTATTCAAGTCTCGAGGAGACCGCGGTCTCCCTCCTCTCCGGCGCCGGTCTGACCCTCGCCGTCAGCGAGGAATACACGGGCGGGCTATTGTCGAAGCGGATAACCGACGTTCCCGGCGCGGAAAAGCTATTTCTCGGCTCCGCCGTCCTGCCGTCCGCGGGAGCAAAGGCGGCCGAGGCCGCGCAAAAAGTCCGCGCCCTTTTCGGCTCGAAGCTTGCGGTCGCCGTCTGCGGCTCGTCAGGCGACGTAACTATCGGCCTCGCCGCCCCGGACGGGGTGTTTGAAAAAGAGGTCAGCCTCGGGAGCGACAGAGTCCGCGCAAGGCACGCCGCCGCGAGCCACGCCCTCGATATGATAAGGAGATACCTCACGGGGCTTCCCGTATAACAAACGCAAGCGCCGCCCGAAAAACGGGCGGCGCCTTTGTTTTATGTGGTTTTGGGCAGCTTGAACCTTGCCCTTTTCTCCCATCCGGAGAAGAAGTAGTAGAATATCAGAGCGGTGGAGGCGCAGAGCCAGCCAAGCGGGTAGCCGAGGCCGACAAGGAGCGGCGAGTCGGTCGCGCTCGAAATTATCGCGAGGTATATCTGCCTTATAACGATAAAGGACATTATCTGAATGAGCGTCGGTATCTTCGTATCGCCCACCCCGCGCAGAGCTCCGGCGAGGACGGAGTTGCCCACGAGGCAGAGGTTCAGCGGGGCTATCGCCCTCAGAAATTCGACGCCGTACCGCACGGCGTCCGCCCCCGCCTTCTCGTCGATAAAGATGCGTATAAGCGGCTCGGCGAATAGCTCGAGGGGTATTACGACGAGCACGACTGCGGCTATTGAAAGGATAAGGGCGGTAAACGTGCCATTTTTTGCCCTGTCCGCCTTGCCCGCTCCAATATTTTGTCCGACGAAGGTGGTAGCGGCGAGTGATATCGCCTGCTGAGGCACCGCGGTGAAGGCGTCTATCTTCGTATAGCTCGCCCAGCCCGCGATGCACGGAGTTTGAAACGCGTTTATGTAGGACTGGACGAAAACGTTTGAGAACGAGACCAGCATCTGCTGCAGCGACGAGGGCAGGCCGATCTGAACGATGCGCTTCAACACCGGCTTGTATATTTTGAGCTTTCTTATCTCAAGCCGGTACGCTTCCCGGGAGCGGGTGAGCGTAAACACGACGCAGAGAGCGCTGACTGCCTCCGCTATTACGGTCGCAAGGCCTACGCCGACTATGCCCCATTTGAACTTGATGACGAAGAGAAGATCGAGACAGGTGTTTATCACAGCCGAGATAACGAGGAAAACAAGCGGGTGCCTTGAGTCTCCGACGGCGTTCAGTATCCCCGAGCCGAGGTTATACACCAAAAGGCCGAGAGAGCCGGAAAAATACACCCGCATATAAACAAGGGCGTCGGAGTAGACGTCGGCAGGCGTCCTCATAAGGCCGAGCATCAGAGGCGCTCCGAAGTAGCCGATGGCGGTGAAGGCAAGGCCGAAGATAACGGCAAGGCACATCGCCGTGTGCACGGCCTCGTGCACCTTGTCGTCCTCCCTCGCGCCGAAGTGCTGGCTGATTACAACGCCCGCTCCGACGGAAAAGCCCATAAAGAAGCCGATCAGGGTATAGATGGCGTTGCCCGTTGAGCCCACGGCGGCAAGCGCCTGCATCGAGACGTATCTTCCCACAATGAAGGTATCGACAGTATTGTAAAGCTGCTGAAAAATATAGCCCACCATCAAAGGAAGGCTGAATTTAATAAGGTGGCCCGCAATGGAGCCTTCCGTCATTATCGTATCGCTTTTCTTTCTTCTCAAGCTGTGCATATCTCTCTCCGCCGCTGTAAATGTCGCTATAAGAATATATTACCGCCGCGCGGGATTGTCAATCCGTATTTTCGCGCAAAAAGCCGCCGCGAGTGATCGCGGCGGCTTTTCAGCTTTTGCTTAGAATCAATAAGTGACCTTGCCGTTAACGTTCTCGTTGACGACGTAGTAAGCGGCGCGCTCCTCGGGCTTAACGTAGAGCTTGAGGTCAGCGATCTTGGCGTTCTTGTTGTTGGCCTTGAAATCAGCCTTGGCGGCGTCGACGAGAGCCTTGACGTCGACCTCGGAGCCGGCGAACTGAACGTAAGCGGTCTCCTTGGGAGCGACAGCCTTCTTCGCGGCGGTCTCGGCCTTCTTGGCAGTCTCCTTGACAGCCTTCTCAGCCTTCTTCGCGGTCTCCTTAACGGCCTTTTCGGCCTTCTTAGCCTCGGTCTTGACGCTCTCAACGACCTCTTCAGCCTTCTTGGCGGTGGTCTTCTTTTCCATAATAATTATCCTCCATTCGGAATGATTTGTTGTTGGTTTATTGACTTACAAGGTGTATAATAGCCATTTTTTCTCAATAATCAATAGTAAAACCGATTTTTTCACGAAATAACCGAAAAACGCCGATCGCAAAAGGCGTTTTCCGCAAAAATAACTACAAAAACCGGGCTTTTTCCCCACTTGGGCGCTAAAACAGGGCGGCGGGAAAGCCCGCCGCCCCTTTAAAATCAACGTTTTCAGGTATCTTCAATGAGCCCGTAGCCGCCGGATTTGCGCTTGTAAACTATGGCGACACGCTCGTCGTTATCCTGGTTTTTGAAGACGAACCACTCGTGACCCAGAAGGTTCATCTGAAGGATCGCCTCCTCCGGCGCCATCGGCTTGATGGAAAACCGCTTTGTGCGGACGATCTTGAACTCGTCCTCTTCCTCTGCCTCGTCCGCCGCGACGACAGCCGGCTCCTCCGCCTGATTGAGCGCGCCCTCGCGCAGGCGCTTTTCAAGGCGGGTCTTGTTCTTCCTGATCTGCCTGTCGATCGAAGCGACGGCGGAATCTATGGAAGCGTACATATCTCCGGTGGCCTCGCTCACGCGGTAGAACATTCCGTTGTTTCTAAGCGTGACCTCGGCGATGTGCCGGCCACGCTCCAAAGAAAACGTTACTGAGGTGTCGGATTCCTCCCTAAAGAAGCGGTCGAGCTTGCCGATCTTTTTCTCGGCATACTCCCTTAAAGCGTCGGACGTCTGGATCTTTTTCTCGGTAAACGTAAACCTCATTGCTGCTGCTCCTTTCTTTTGGGGTCCTGTGGGAGCATTGATTCTCTCCCAAATGCATTATAACACAGGCTTTGGGAAAAATGAACAGTTTTTTTCGAAAAATTTTAAAAAAATTGGTGAATATTTCAAATAGTGGCCGACGCGTGCCTCGTAGCGTGGCAGCCGACGTTGACGACGCAGGGCGTTCCCGCTATGTGACAGGGCAGGGCGGCGACGTTCACCTTGAGGCAGGTCGTCCTCCCGCCGAAGCCCTGAGGCCCTATGCCGAGGGCGTTTATGCGATCAAGCAGCCGCTCCTCCATCTCTGCGTAGAATGGGTCGGGATTTTTTTCGTTGATCGGGCGGGCAAGCTGGCGCTTCGCCGCGAGGGCGCAGGCCTCGACCGTGCCGCCGATGGCGACGCCGAGGACTATGGGCGGGCAGGGATCGCCTCCGGCGCGGGCGACGGTGTCGACGGTGAAGTCCTCGAACTCGGAGATGGGCGCCGATGGCAGAAGCATCTTAAGCGCGCTCTTGTTCTCGCTCCCGAAGCCCTTGGGTGCGACGGTGAGCGTGAGGCCGTCGCCCTCGACGAGGCGGGTGTGGATAACGGCAGGGGTATTGTCCCCGGTATTAACTCGGCGGAAGGGGTCGGCGACCACGCTCTTGCGAAGGCAGCCGTTTACGTATCCGCGCCGCACTCCCTCATTGACCGCTTTCTCAAACGAGCCGGTTATATGAACGTCCTGACCTATCTCGGCGAAGATGACTGTCATTCCGGTATCCTGGCATATAGGCAGGCCTTCGCAGTAGGCGCACTCATAATTTCGCACTATATCGTTCAGCGCGGCGCGGGCGGCGGGCGCGGTCTCCTCGCTCTCCGCTTTTTTCAGCGCGGTCTTCATATCCTCGCCGAGCATAGTGCAGGCCTCTATGCAAAGTCTCTCCACGGTCTCGGTTATAAGTTCAGCTTTAATCTCTCTCACGTTCATCACCTCGCCGGTATTGTAACACAAAAACGCGGGGCGGCACAAGCCCCCGGGTTTTTTCGCATTTGCAATGCGGTTTTTTGCATTAAGATGCAGCTGTTTTATTTCAAATTAGTTTAAAAATTGTACGTTTTTCTCCCTTTGCAGTCTGCAAAGAGAGAAAAACGTACCAAAAAGAGAGAAACGAACGCTTCCCTTGCTTTCAAGCAAGCTAAAACGCATCATCTTAATGCGAAAAATCTCCCGCCGGGGAAAAGAAAAAAACACCGCCGGTGGTAAGAATTCTGCAAAATGCTGTGAAAACCGGGAGAAAATTCGTCATTTTTCAGCAGCGTTTTTTAAAATTGCTATTTTTCTTTCGCGCGGAATTTGGTATAATTATGTTGAACCTAAATACACTACTTACTGGGGGAAATTCCGATGATATCACATGGCAAGGATATTAAGATGTTCTGCGGCAATTCCAACCGCAAGCTGGCGGAGGATATTGCCAAGCATATGGGCGCCCATCTCGGCGATATGCAGGTAACGCATTTTGCCGACGGTGAGTGCTCTGTTTCTCTTTATGAGACCGTTCGCGGCTCAGATGTATTTCTTATCCAGTCCACCTGCAATCCCGTAAACGATAACCTGATGGAGCTCCTCGTTATGATCGATGCCTGCCGCAGGGCGAGCGCCGGAAGAATCACCGCCGTAATGCCCTATTTCGGCTACGCGAGGCAGGACAGAAAGGCGAAGAGCCACGACCCCATCTCTGCGAAGCTGGTCGCGAACCTTCTGACGAGCGCCGGAGCTGACCGCGTGCTCACCATGGATCTACACGCCCCCCAGATCCAGGGCTTCTTCGATATCCCCGTGGATAACCTCGTGGGTATGCCTATTTTCGCAAAGTACTATCTTGAGATGTTCGGCCCCAGCTCCGAGACCACGATGGTGGTATCTCCCGACGTGGGCAGCGTCGCCCGCTCCCGCAACTTTGCCCACAAGATGGGCATGAACCTCGCGATAGTCGACAAGCGCCGCGAGCGCGCCAACCAGTCCGAGGTAATGAACATAATCGGAGAGGTCGAGGGCAAAAACGTCATTCTCTTTGACGATATGGTCGATACCGCCGGTTCCCTCTGCGGAGCGGCGAGGGCTCTCGTTGAGATCGGCGGCGCCAATGAGGTCTACGCCTGCGCGAGCCACGCCGTCCTATCCGGCCCCGCCATCGAGCGCATCGACAAGAGCTATATCAAGGAGCTCGTCCTCCTTGACACCATACCCGAGATCGAGTCAAAGAAGCACGAGAAGATAAAGTTCCTCTCCGTCGCCCCGATGTTCGGCGAGGCCATCGAGCGCGTTTACGCCGAGATAGCCATGAGCGCCCTTTTCAACTGATATGTTTTTCAAAAAGCCCGGAAAATACTCCTGGATAGTGGTATTCCTCGGAAACCCCGGCCCGAGGTACACGATGACGAGGCACAACGCCGGCTTTATAACGGCGGACGAGTACGCGAAGAGCCGCGGAGTGAGGATAGACAGGCTCAAGTTCCATGCCCTCACCGGCGAGGCCGAGGTGAACGGGGAGAAGCTTTTCCTGATGAAGCCTCAGACCTATATGAACGAGTCCGGCAAGGCCGTGCACGAGGCGATGAGCTTCTATAAGGTGCCGCTCGATCACGTCCTCGTCATATCCGACGACGTTACCCTCGACGTCGGCAGGATACGCATCCGCAGGAGCGGAAGCGCGGGCGGGCACAACGGGCTCAAGGACATAATCGCAAAATGCGGAGGCGAGGGCTTCCCCCGCATAAAGCTCGGGGTAGGCAAGCCGGAATATGAGATGATCGACTGGGTGCTCTCGGCATTCAGGGATAAGGATGCGGAGGAGATATTCTCCGCCGCGAAAAGAGCCTGCGACGCCGTCGAGGAGATCGTAAAATCCGGCGTAGATAAGGCGATGAACGACTATAACAGATAAAAGGCGGGGATTTTCCCCGCTTTTTTTAAAGGAGAGGTTTTATGACGGCGAGGGAGCTTATATCTTTTCTTGATATAATAGAAAAACTGAAAATGACCGTGAGACATAACGTGATGCGCTCGGGCAGAGTTGAGAGCGTCGCCGAGCACTCGTGGCGCCTTGCCGTTATGGCGATGCTCGCAGCTGGCGAGGAGGAGGGACTCGACAGGGACAGAGTGATAAGGCTTGCCCTCGTCCACGACCTCGGCGAGGCGATAACCGGGGATATACCCGCTTTTATAAAGACGGACGAGAATCGCAAAACGGAGCGGGAGGCGATAGCCGAGCTCTGCGGCAGCTTGCCGGAAAAGGAGAGCGTGGAGCTGAAAGCCCTCTTCTCCGAGCTTGACGAAATGAATACGCCCGAGGCGAGGTTTATGAAGGCTCTCGATAAATGCGAGGCGGTTTTAAGCCATAACGAGGCGGATATCTCGACCTGGCTTCCGCTTGAGTACGACCTTCAGCTCACATACGGGCAGAAGGAATGCTCGTACTTTCCGTTCACGCGGGAGCTTAGGCGCGAGCTTGAGGCCGACTCCGTTAAGAAAATAGAAAACGGATAAAACGCGGCGCCGCCCCCGAGACGAAGGGGAGCGGCGCCGAATCTTTATGCTTTTATCCTTGCCGCCGCCTCAGCCGCCGCCCTTCCGGCTTTGGCGGCTATGGGGAGGCCGCCCGGTGCCTGCTGCCATTGGGTCGCGAGAAAGAGGTTTTTGACGCCCCTGACCCTGCCGCTAAGGAAGGTCGGGACTATGCCCGAGGAGAAGGCAAAGCTCATATACGAGCCCATCTCAGCGCCCGTGTAACGCTTATAGGTCGCGGGCGTCCATACGTCTAAAAGGCGCAGCTTCCCGGAAAGTTCGGGAAAGCGGCGGCAGATAAAGTCCTCGGTTTTTCGGGCTATGCCGAGCTTGAAGGCCTCGTACTCCCCGGGCTTCTCGCTCAGCGCGATTATTGAGCGGCTGGCCCCCTCGCTGCAGAAGAACATCGTCTGCAGAACGCTTTTGCCGCTCGGGGCGAAGCCCTTTTCGTGGGAATACTCGCGCAGGATGAGGTTCCTTGCGCCGAGCTCGGCCTTAAGCTCCTCAGAGAGCTCAAGGATAAGGTTTCCCTTGAAGGGTAAAGAGCTAAGCTCGCAGGCAAAAGCGCAATGGCAGCTTGAGAAGCGGCGGAGCTTCCTGTTCTCATACCGCCGAGAAAGGGCTTTGGGCATAAGCCCCGGATCTAAAAGCCCGCCGAAGGCTGAGGCCGGGTCGGCGGCGAGAATAAAGGAGTCTGCGCGGAGAATGCGGCCGTCGTCGAGGACCGCGCTCTCCGCTCGCCCGCCCGAGATATTTATCTTTCTTACGCCCGTGCCGCACCGGAGTTTTCCGCCGAGCCCGGTAAAACGGGCGGCCATACGCCTTGCCATAGCGAGGGAGGCGCCCACGGGCAGATCGCCGTCGTCCGCGCAGAAGGTGGCGAGGACTGACAATATTCCGATCGCGCCGAAGCTCTCGGTCAGCAGAGACTCGAAAAAGCCGCGGATGACGGGGCTTTTAAACCTTTTCGCGAGGTCGCCGCAGGTCATCGGCAGGTATTTTAAAAGGGCGGGCAGAGCCCTTGCCCGTTCAGCCGCCGTGCTGCGCCTTGAGTTATCGACGCCCGAGACCCCGTTTACTGCCTTCATTGCTCCGACAGCGCGGATAAGAGCCTCCGTTTCCCACCTGTCCTCGGGCGAGAGGGCGATGAGCTCTTCCCGGAGCTTTTCGAGATCGCGGAGAAGCGATACGCGCTGCCCGCCCTTCTCATAGGAATAGAGGGCGTCCGCCCGGTAAATGCCCACGTTTCCGAGAGCGCCGAGCTCCTTCCACATCGCGTAGCCGTCCATTACGGGATTCGTACCGGTGAGCCAATGGATGCAGTTGTCTATGTGATAACCTTCCCTGTCCCAGCCGGTAAGGTTCCCGCCCGGCACGCTGTGCTTTTCAACCACCGTTGCCCCGCAGCCTGCCAGACGCGAGTATATCCCGGCGGAGAGACCGGCGACCCCGCCGCCGATGATAAGAATTTCCGTAATAAAGCCCCCTTGAGTAGTATGCCTTCATGGATTATACCCACCGGGGACGCTCTGCCATACTTGAGCGGAGACGAATATGAAATTGAAATCGGGATGCTTTTATTATATAATGGCGATATGAGCCTGACCTGCAGGGAAAAATACAGCGGGGGCGATACAGTAAATGAAAATGCTGAAAATTGAGCCGCCGGGCTGCGCCCTGCGGATAATAGAGCGGCTGCGCGGGGCGGGGTATGAGGCCTACGCCGTGGGCGGCTGCGTGAGAGACGCCATACTCGGAAGGCAGCCGGAGGACTGGGATATAACGACGAGCGCTCTGCCCGAAAAGGTCACGGAGCTTTTTCCCGACCTTCGCATCGTGCCTACGGGGATAAAGCACGGAACGGTGACGCTTGTCGCCGGGGAGGGAAGCTTCGAGGTCACCACCTTCAGGGTGGACGGGGAGTATTCCGACCGCAGAAGACCGGAGAGCGTAGCCTACACCTCTTCGATAACCGAGGACCTTGCGCGACGGGATTTTACGATAAACGCGATGGCCTATGACCCGAAGTCCGGCGAGGTGACAGACCCCTTCGGAGGAATGGACGACCTTGAGAGAAGACTGATCCGCTGCGTCGGCGAGCCGGACAGAAGGTTCGGAGAGGACGCCCTCAGGATACTCCGCGCCCTGCGCTTTTCCGCCGTCCTCGATTTCGGGATAGACGGCAAAACGGCCGCGTCTATCCATAAAAATGCCGGGGAGCTTCGCGATATTTCCGCCGAGAGGATAAGGGCGGAGCTTATTAAGCTCATAACGGGCAGGGGAGCCTCCCGCGTGCTTTTGGAATACAGGGACGTTTTCGCCGTGATACTTCCCGAGCTTGTGCCGCTTATGGGACTTAAAACGCGCGACAGGTTTGAAGCCTTCGACGTTTACGAGCGCACTGCTGCGGCTCTTAAGAATTACAAGGGAGGAGACCCGGTAACGGCCGCCGCCATACTTCTGAGAAACGTGGGGCTTCCTCAAAGCATTAACGGAGAGAAGCTTGCGAGAGAGGCGCTTTACAGGCTGCGATACCCTCTTGACGAGATAAAAAAGATATCCGAGCTCGTGAAATACTCCGGCGAGTATATACTGCACACGAAAAAGACTGTCAGGAGACTTTGCTCGGCTTTAGGCTATGAGCAGGTCTCTCGGCTTTTGGAGCTCAAGAGAGCGGACGCCCTCGCTATGTGCGAGGCCGAAAGGCAGAGGCCGTGGGCGGACGTCGACGGGATTTCCCGCATATTCGAGGAGGTTAAGCGCGAGGGCGAGCCGCCCTCACTTAAAAACCTCGCCGTATCGGGCGAGGACATAATGGCTCTCGGGATGCCGAAGGGAAGGAGAGTGGGCGAGATACTGTCCGCCCTTCTCGACGCCGTTATCGACGAGGAATGTGAAAACGACAAAGAAGCCCTCATTAAAAAAGCGAGAGAGCTGATTTAATAAACTAACGCCCCGGCGCAAAAGCGCCGGGGCGAAGCTTTATTCATAGGTCATTCGCATTTTGAAAAGCTGCTTATCCGTCTCGCCGGAGAGGAACCAGTCGGTCCCCTCGTTTCCCCAGCGGAGCTTGAACTCGTCGCCGAGCCTTGCCTCGGCTCGATACTCTATCCCAATGCGGGTGAGGCGCTTAGAGTGCAGCTCGGGGGGAAGGGTGTCCTCCATAAGGTCGAAATACCGGGTGTTGTTCATATGCCCGTTCATATCCGTGTAGCTGAAGGGCACCGTGAATGCGGCCTCGCCCGTAGTGGCAATATGCCGGGGCGCGCGGGGGAGAGGGGGCTCGAAGCCGGTCTTTTCAAAGGGAACGGCGACGTTCTTATCCTCGGGGAATACCATCTTCCTCTCGACCGAGTCCATAAGCACCCAGAGAGCGGAAGCGGTGACAAGCACGGAGCCGTCCGCGCCCAAAAGCCTGTAATAGCGGGGGAAAAAGAGGTGCATCGTATCGCCCGGCCAGCTCTCGAGGGTTATCTCCTCATCGTACTCCGGCATCCGGTTTATCCACGCATCCTGGAGCGTGACCACCCAGAGAAGGCCGCGGTCAAGAGTCTTCTCCCTGCCTGCGCCGAGCTCTTCAGTATGGGCTATCGAGGCCTCCTGCATCATCCGGAACATCGTCGAAAGGCGAAGGCGACGGTTTAAATCCACCTCGGCGTTGCGGAGGCGGAATTTTACTCTGTAAACGCTCATTTCTCTATCCGCTTTTCTATCGCGTCCACCACGTCGCCGAGGGTGGATAGACGCTGCCACTGGCGGTTCGGTATGCGGATATTGAAATTCGCCTCAAGGCGGCAGATGACAAGGGTAAAGCCCATCGAATCTATCGCCGCGTCGGTGTTTATGACCGTGTCCTCGGTAAGCTCGGTTCCCTCGAGCTCGGGAACACACTCGTAAATGACCTCTTTCGTCGAGGAAAGGATCTCCTGTCTTGTCATAATTGAAGCTCCCATCTTTTTATTTTCCCCGTCGCCGTTCTCGGCAGGGGGTGCGGAGTGAAAATAATGTCCCTTATCTGCTGGCCTCTCGGCCTGAGCTCCATAACCGGGCGGACGGAACTGAGAATGGCAGCCCTGTCGGAGGCTCCGCCCTTTATCACAAGGTACGGGGCCCCGCCTTTTTCGGCGACGGCAAAGTCGCGGCCGGGCAGGACGGCGGCAAGCTCGCCCTCGTACTCGGGCAGAAAAATCTTCGTCCCGTCGGAGAGAACGAGGATCTCCTTCTTTCTGCCGGTAACGTGGAGAAGCCCGTCCCCGTCGATAAAGCCGAGATCGCCCGTGCGGAGTATACCGCCGGAGAGGACCTCCCTCGTGGCGTCCGGCATCTTGTAATAACCCTCCATCACGCAGGTCGGGGCAGAGATCAGTATCTCGCCGTCCTCGGCGATTATCACCTCGTCGTCCGGGCAGACCGTCATCGCGTAAGGGTCGGCGCCGAGACTGAGGGCGACGCCGGAGCTCGTCTCCGTGAGCCCGTACCCAAAGGAGACGCGAAGCCCCATCGAGGCGCAGGCGGATATTAGGCGGGGAGGACAGTCACCCGCCCCGATAAGGACGAGGCGAAGCTCCTCGTTGAGAGAGTTGTGCTTTAAAAGAAAGCCGAGCAGCAGCGGCACGAGGGATATCGCCGTAGGCGCGAAAAAGGCGCAGTCGTCGATATAATGCCGGGCGCCACGCCCGAGGGCGACGGCCGCCCCGCAACTCAGACCCCAGAGAAGGCCGCAGACGAAGCCGAAAACGTGGTTTAGGGGAAGCTGACACAAAAGAACGTCGTCCTCCTCAAGCGGAAGAAGAGAGCCGCCGTTATAAGCCGAGCTCATAAGGCTCTCGTCAGTAAGCACGACGGCCTTAGAGCGGCTCGTGGTGCCGGAGGTGAAGAAGAGCACCCTGCCGACGCCGCTTTTGACCCCGCCGGTCAGGTAAGGCGAAAACTCCCGTGTAAGCTCTGAGTCGGAGGACCAGAGGAAGTCGATATCGGTATATGCTATGTAACCCTTCAGAAGGGCGTCGGGCGTGTTTTCGTCGAGCAGCACGGTTTGAAGGCCGGAGACTATCGAGGCCATTATCGTTATCACGCAGTCGAGGCTCCCGTCTGTAAGTATGCCTATCGAGGTCTTGCCCGAGGCGCGAAGATCGTTCGCCCTTCGCTGAACGAGGTCAAAAAGCTCAAAATACGAAAGGCGGACTTTTTCGCCGCCCGCCTCGTAGAAAAGGGCGGTACGGCTTCCGTGCTCTGAAGCGCGGAACGAGAGCATTTGGAAGAGACTTGAAAATCTCATAGCATCACTCCTTCTGCCTCAGTATATCATTTCTCCGCTGAAATTAACAGAGTTTTTTACAATTTACACAAATAATTCAAAAAAATTTCAAATTAAGTAGTGCATTTTTCTTGCGGATGATGTATAATCCATACTAAGCTAAAACAACAACTATGTTTTCTGGAGGTACGAAATGGATAAAAATATAAGGATCTGCATCGTAGGCGGCGGCCCCGCCGGTCTTTCCGCGGGAATGTATCTCGAGCAGAAGGGCTATGAGAACTACACGATACTTGAAAGGCTCGACAGAGTCGGCGGCAAGTGCTGGTCGCCGCATTACAACGGCAGGCGCTATGAGATGGGCGCAATTATGGGCGTTCCCTCGTACTACGCCGTTCACGACGTTGAGGAGTTCTGCGGAATCACTCACGACGGCCCTAAGCTCAACCGCAACTATAAAAACGGCGAGGGCAAGGTCATAGAGCCATTCGAGCCGAAGAAGAACATTCTCAAGATCCCCCGCCTTCTCAGAATGAAGAAGCAGCTCAAGAAATTCGGCGAGCTTCTGGAGACGAAGTACAAGGGCTACGATGTAAACGGCCACCGCGGCGTTGCAGAGGGAAGGTACGACGGCTTCTCCCAGCAGAACGCAAAGCGCGAGCCGGTTTCCGGCGAGAACCCCAACCTTAAGGATCTCGCTCTGCCCTTCTCCGAATTCTGCAAGCTGAACGGCATCGAGCTCATCCAGGATATCTGGATAGGGCCCTATACCTCCTTCGGATACGGATACTTTGACGAGATACCCGCGGGCTATGTCCTCAAGTATCTCGACTTCCAGACTACGATGAACTTCGTTAAGGTCAACCTCTGGACGTGGAAGGAGGGCACCCAGTACATCTGGGAGCAGCTTAACGCACACCTGAAGAACCCCGCCAGACTGAACAGCAAAATCGACAAGGTCGAGCGCCGCGACGGAAAGGTGTACGTTACCGTGAACGGAAAAGAGGAGGAGTACGACAAGATAATCGTAACCGCCCCGCTCTATATACCGAACAAGCGAGCGGACGGACAGGTCGGTATGGTCGATTACTTCGACACCCGCGACGACGAGCGTGAGCTCTTCTCGAAGATAGACTACGAGCGCTACGACGTTCTCGCCGTTGAGACAAAGCCGGAGGATCACCCGGAGATAAGCTATTACGTCTTCGACAATATGGTCCCCTCCCGCCTCGGCCACCTTATGGTGTATTACCGCCGCTGGAAGGACAGCGTGGACCAGGTTATCACGACCTACGCGCTGAGAAAGCACAGAAAGTCCAAGGAGGTCCCCTACGAGGACTGCAAGAGAATGGTGCTCGACGACCTCAAGACGATGAAGAACCCCGCCTCAAACGTAGTAAACGAGTGGAGCGTGTATTACTTCCCGCATGTCTTCTCCGAGGACTACGCAGCAGGCTGGTACGATAAGGTCGAGGCGATGCAGGGCAAGTACGACACCTACTATGCCGGAGAGATAATGAGCTTCGGCGATATGGACGAGACGGCAGAGTACAGCCGCGAGCTCGTCGAGAGATTCTTCTAATAATATTCGCGACCGGGCGGGGCGCAGCCCCGCCCGCGTTTTTTCTTAGAAAAAACAACGAAAGGCGTGAAACGATGAAATTCTACAAAGACCACTACGAGGTCGTAATTATCGGCGGCGGTCTTGCGGGAATGGCCTGCGCTCTTCAGCTTCAGGCGTGGGGGATAAAGGATATACTCATCCTTGAAAAGCACAACCTGCCCGGCGGCCTTGCGACGGACTTCGTGAGAAACGGGTTCGAGATAGAGGCCACTCTCCACGAGATGATGAGCATAGGCACGAAGGACAACAGGCTCAAGGTGGGAAAGTTCTTCGACGATATGGGCGTCGATATCGACTGGCTCCACGTTCCCGAGTGCTACCGCGTCGTCCTGCCGAACTCCGGCATTGACGCGACCCTCCACGAGGGCTATGAGACCGTTGCCCGCGAGATAGACGCGAAGGTGCCCGGTACTTATGAGAAGGTGCACGAGCTGATGCTCCTGTGCAGGCGGGTGTACGACAGCATGAACATACTCTCCGTCACCCCGATGTCGAAGGTGCAGATGCTCTTAAAGCACCCGGATTTTGTCAAGACCGTGGGCTACAGCGCGACCGAGGTCATAAATACCTTCGATCTGCCTAAAAAGGCGGTCGAGATGCTGACGCCGTACTGGATATACGTCGGCAACAGGATGGACGACCTGCCATTTACGATATACGCATTCCTTATGGCGGACTACTTCACGGGAAGCTACGTCTGCCGCGGCTATTCGCACGAAATGAGTATGAAGATGCAGGCGAAGGTCGAGGAGAACGGGGCTCAGTTCGAGCTGAGGCAGGAGGTAACGAAGATACTCGTTAAAAACGGGAAGGCCGTCGGCGTCCGCACCGCGCGGGGCGACGAGATAAGCTGCGATTACGTTGTCTCCGCCGCCTATCCGAACAAGGTGTACACGAGGATGATCGAGCCCGCCTCCGAGGTGCCCGAGGGCGCTCTCAAAATGGTGAACGGCCGCGCCCTTTCGGTATGCCCCGTCAGCATAATAATGGTGCTCGAGGGGAGACCCGAGGAGCTGGGGATAACGAATTATTCCACCTTCTCCGGCGATACGATGGACACAAACGAGATCTGGGAAAACTACAAGAACCTGACTGAACCCTATAACTATATCACCACGATATGCCTAAACTACGCGAACCCGAACTGCGTACCCGAGGGGTACACCCAGCTTTCGATAACGGCGCTGCCGCTGAACGACCCATTCGCTGAGGTCACAGAGGAGAGCTATTTCGACCTCAAGCGCCGCCTCGCGAACGAGATGATAGAGAAGTATCTGCGCCATACCGGCGTTCCCGATTTCCGCGACAGGATCGTCGAGATCGAGGTCGAGACCCCGATGACGGTTGCGCATTACGTCGGCGCGTGGAAGGGCAGCATCTACGGCTACAGCCACTCCCTTTCCGACCACGCGGTCGCAAGGCTCCAGATGAAGGAGGATGACAAATTCATCGAGGGGCTCGAGTTTGCCGGAGCTCACGGTATGAGCGGCGACGGCATGGGCCCGCAGATAACGAACGGCAGGGCGGCCGCCAAGGCGATACGGGAGAATAAGGAAAGAAAAGAGAAGGAGGCGGCAAAATGAGCATAAAGGTCAAGGGCTTTCTTAAGGACGTTGGCGGCGCCTCGAGAGTGACGGCTCTCCGCAAGGCCTCAATTGAGAACGCCTCCGCCGCGCCGGACGGTAGAGATCCGATCCGCGACCTCGCGGATAAGCTCCACCCCGCGGGAATGGAATTTATCGTAGACTCCGTGCGCCCAGCTTCTCCGACCTCAAAGATATTCCGCCTCAAGTCGGCGGACGGGCATATCCCCCCGTTCCAGGCCGGGCAGTACGTGAATTTCCGCCTTAAGATAGGCGAGAGCGAGCTTACGAGGCCCTATACGATAAGCTCCGCGCCCTATGAGGCGAGGGGAGAGGACGGCTTTATCGAGGTCACGATAAGGCGCAACAGGCCGTATCTCGTTCCCGACTGGTTCTTTGAGAACGTAAAGCCCGGAACGAGGCTTCGGGGCAATATGCCCTTCGGCACCTTCTACTGGGAGCCCATGAGAGACTCAAAGAACATCGTTGCCATCGCGGGCGGGAGCGGGATAACGCCCTTCCTCTCGATGGCAAGGGAGATAGCCTTCGGAAAGATGAAGGACGCTCGCCTCACGGTGATCTACGGCTCGGTAAAATCCGACGATATCGTGCTGAGGGACGAGCTCGAGAAGGCGGAAAAGGCCTCTGAAAACGTGCGCGTCGTCCACGTCCTCTCCGGAGATCCCGATTGGACGGGAGAGCGCGGCTTCGTGACCCGCGAGCTTTTGGAGAAATACTCCGGCGAGGACCCCACCTATATGTTCTGCGGCCCTCTTGCGATGTATAAGCTTATTTCCGGCATAATGGACGAGATGGGAGTTACCTGCCGCCGCTTCCGGCACGACGTGATAAGCCAGCCCGCCGATCCGACCGCCTTAGAGGGTTGGCCGGAGGGCAACGAAAAGAAGAGCTACTATATAACCGTTATCCGCGGCGTGAGGGAGGACGTTATAAGGGCCTCTGGCGGCGAGCCAGTCGCAGTCGCCCTCGAGAGGGCGGCTGTTCCGGTAGATACGCATTGCAGGGGCGGGGAGTGCGGCTTCTGCCGCAGCCAGCTCCTCGACGGGGACATCTTCGTTCCCACATTTGGGGACGGGCGCAGGCTTATGGATAAGGAGATGGGCTGGTTCCACGCCTGCAGCGCCTACCCCCTGAGCGATCTCAGGATAAAGATTCCTATTTTATAAAGGTTGAGCGGAGAAAGAAAAAAGGCTTCCCCTCGAGGGGAAGCTGTCAGCGAAGCTGACTGATGAGGTGGCCGCCGCGTCAGCGGCGGTGGAGCTGATTGCAACGTTTTACTGCGCATACGCGCCTACACCTCATCCGTCACGGCTTCGCCGTGCCACCTTCCCCTCAAGGGGAAGGCCTTGACTCAAACCGTTCGGTCACTTGTGAACTTGTTTTGCCGTTTGCCTACGGCCTTATTTCGTCCCCCGCCCGCCGGCGGGGGACGGTTTTTCTTTAGAGAGACGAATTATTTGAATAAACCCCTCAATGAGAAATTCATAAATTACAAAATGACGAAAATTAAAAAGCACATTCAATAAATATTTGTAAGCCCTGACAAGATTTTTAATTTTTCGATTTAAAGCGGCGCAAACGCTTGTAATTTTTTAACCCCTGTGCTAAAATACAAGAGATTTTTCGGAGGGAATAACCCGAAAAAACGGACGAAAACCCCGGAAAAACCGCCGTAAAACGGCATATATTGTGGACTTTTCGCAAAAATCCGTGAAGGAGCCACAAAATGCCGCCGTCAAATCGGCGATATACATAGTTTGTTATTCGCGTTTGCGTGTAATAAAAATTTTTTTGGAGGAAATGGAAAT
>ONTN01000180.1 GCA_900320765.1 uncultured Eubacteriales bacterium | reverse complement strand
GCCGCGGTTTTCCGCAGCGCTTTTTCTGTTTTAGGCTTAGAGGACGAAGGGCTCTGAGATGCATCTCGTCCCACCCGTCTGTGGGAATAAGGTATGGTGATCAGTAAAAAATCTTCAGGTCTTTCTCGTCTATCCCGTACTTTTTGCAGAGCTCCTCGAGCTCGCGCTGCGAGGTGGCGCACCCGTATTCGCGGAATTTTCCGGTGTCCCTGTCGATAAAGCCGAAGGCTATCTCGCGGTTGCAGTAGCTTTTCCGCGCCGCGGGCTGCAGCTTTTCGTGGTCGTAAAGCGGTTTCTTTTCTTTTTTTAAAAGACTCATTGTCAGCGCCTCATTTCAAGTGGAAATACTTTTTAAGCTCGAAGAAAAGCCTTCCGCGCATCGTGGCGCACACGGCTATAAAAAGCCCGAGGGCGACGCAGCCGAGAACGAGCATGGGGATATTGAGCCCGTCGGTCAGAATGTTGTACAGGGCTGAGGCGACGACGGCGGCTCCGAGGGAAAAGGTGAGCGGTATCGACCCGACCCTGTGCCTTTTTATCTCCACGAACAGCATACAGGACAGCGCGACAAGCGAGCCCGCGACGATTATAGGCACGGCGGTGATAGCCCAGCCGGGAGCGAGCAGAGTGTCGATAAGCGTCAGAAGCACGGCTGCGTTCAGCAGAAGCCTTGTGCCCTGGGCGATAACGCCCGATTCTACAAGCGGAGAGAAGAGCAGAGAGGAGACAGTGAAAATCGACCAGACGACCACGACGCACCAGGGCTTTCCGCCAATGGCAGCGTTTACGGCGACTGAGGAGACTGCGGCAATGAGAAATACCCAGATCGCGACCTTCCTGAGAATACGCATAAATGCGCTGCGCTTGTCGGGGCGCGGATATGTATTTTTAATCTTCATTTCTCGCGCTCCCTTCCAGCTCAACGCCTATGCCGAGCCCAGAAAGCTCTGAATACAGCCGCTCCTCAAAGCTGGGGTCGTTTGTCAGCTTGGCGATGGAGAGTACGGCCTTTCCGTTTACGGTAACCATTGAGCAGGCCGCGCGGTTCGTGATAACTGTGCCGAGGACGAAGTCCATCATTCTGACGTAGGGACGCAGCTCGTCCGGGATATCAACGATCCCGAGATTAGAGAGCGTGTTCGTAAAAAGCTTGTCGCCCAAAAACCCGTAAATAATGCGGATAAACCAGCCCTTCATTGATAGAGGTATGGGCCGTGCTGCGTTTACAAGCATAACGGCGGAGGTCAGCATATGATTTAAGTATTCCTCGCTCGTTCCGTTTTTAAGCTGCTCGCAGACTTCGGATAGAATGGAGTCAAGATTATTGACCTTTGCGGCGGGGATCTTAAGGCTTGCGTAGAGCGAGAAGTTCCTCAGCGTTACCGAGGGGTGGATCCGCCGCATATCCACGGGTACCTGGATCTGGATATTTCCGTCGGGCGAGTCCATGGCGGCTCGGGAAGCCACGAAGATGGCGGCCGTCATAAGTGTCGTGACGGAGACGGACTTCTTGCGCGCGGCGGAGCGGAGCTCATCGGAATCCATTATAAAGTGAACGACGCCGGACGGGCGCTTTCTTGTTAGTCTTCCGCCCATCTGAGCCGCGGGGGAGCCCATAAAGCCTCCAGTAGGGCCGGGCTTGTACCACTCAAGGAAGGAGTTTTCCGACTCCTGCGGATCGGGGATGGCGCGAACGTCCGCCACTCCGTGGGTGCAAGGTATATCGGCGCCGAGAAGGCGGGCATATTCGGCAACGAGGGTTTTAAGAAATACCATACCGCCCGTTCCGTCGGTTAGTATGTGAAAGAACTCCGCGCTGATCCTGTCGCCGTAATACTGCACCCGGAAGGCGGGAGAGCGGGAGGAGGAGATGTCGATCGCCCCGCAGGGGATATCGTTTTCCTCGGTCACCTCAAATCTGGCCTTCAACCCGTCAAGATAGTGCCAGAAAAAGCCGCGTCGCACCGATACGGCAAAGCAGGGGAAGCGGGTGATGACGGCGTTCAGCGCCACCTGAAGGAGCTCCGGAACGACGGGCGCCGTCATATATGCCGAAAGGCGGAATACCTGCATTTTGTTCCGCGACATAGAGAGAGGATAAACCTTCGCGGAGGAGTCGAGAGGGTACCAGGTCTTCGACTCGCGGCAGTAATATCCGCCGAGCTTTTCGGGATCGAGCCGCTTTACCGCCTCCTCGGGGGAGAGTCCGGCGTTTAACAGATAGACCAGCGCCCTGTCATAGTCGCGCATAAGGCCGCGCTCATAAACGGTGGCGAGGTTGAGCCTTGACTCGAGCGAGGAGAACATTTCCTCGATAACGGTCCTGTCATCCTCCGACGCGCTTAAAAGATATTCAGTTAATTCGTCCGAGGCTCTAAGCTTTTTCATATTTGCTTACCCGTTTCTCTGATTTATGCAAAACAGTATAGCACTCCAAAGGAAAAAAGTACAGATTAATATTACTCACAGCTCACTTGTAAAAACCGGTCGAAAATGGTATGATTAAGCAGACGGCAGCTATAAGAACACGCCTCACAGCGGCCCTTTTCGGCGCTTTTTGCCCCTTGTCGCTTGATGGGCGTCAGCCCATCTGCGCTTCGCGGAACAAAAATCCCGCGAAAATTACTCGCTGTGAGGTGCC
>ONTN01000090.1 GCA_900320765.1 uncultured Eubacteriales bacterium | reverse complement strand
CGGGCAAAGTTCCGAACTGAGAGTTGTTGTAGAGGAAAGGCGCGGAGCGCTTTGGCAAGGCGTAATCATACACGAACAGAATGGTGAGCTGCTTGCAGTCGCTTATAACGCCGAAACAGGGAAGTGGACCGTAGATTTTTACAATAAAATCCTGGGCGTAACAATGTCAAATTCTTATATGGAACAGATGGGCTACTTAAAGGAGGCGGAGGACTGTGAAAAAGACGGACAAGCCTGAGCTTGTGGAGACGTGGGAGGTCCACTGCCCCGGTCACGCGCCGGCTACGGCTCCGGCTACGGCTCCGGCGACGGCATTCGAGCGTTTAACGGCGAAACAGTCTATCTTGTCGACGGCACACAGACTATTATCCGGCAAGTGCGCGACAACATAGCTAAGGGAGCAATACTTAATTTTGACTTAACACTTACGCCTTGCTATATCGTCAAAGAGGGTGATACATTCGCCCACGGTGAAACGCTACATAAGGCTATGGAAGCTTTGGAAGATAAACTTTTTGAGGATATGCCCGAAGAAGATCGCATAGCGGCTTTTATCGCCGAACACGCGAAAGGAGTTAAATATCCGGCGGCAGATTTTTTCGAATGGCACCACCGCTTAACAGGCTCTTGCGAGATGGGGCGTAAAGCCTTTGCAAAAGACCACAACATAGACATAGACCACGATAAAATGACCGTTGAGGAATTTGTCAAGCTCACCGAGGACGCTTACGTCGGTGGAACAATAAGAAAGCTGAGGGGAGCGTATGCCGAAGAATGACCTAACACTCCGCCTAAAAGCCCATTTTGACGCGGGTATGGACATAGGCGAACGCTACGGAAAGCAGGTCGCATCGGACTTGTTTCTTATCGCCCTGCACCGCGTCTATGGGTTTTCGTATGAGCGTATGGAAAGGTTGATAGTCGAGGCTGATATGCTGTTCGACCATTTCAAGCGTTACATAGGCAATCCAAAAGAGCCGGAATGCGACAGATACCGCGAAGAGCTCGATACGCTCCTTAAAGAGTGTTTACCGCCTGAGCGGTTTAAGCCTTTTGAGGAGAGATATGAGGGAGTAAAGAAGGTGAGATATTGACCTACCACGCCATAAAGAACGGCAAGGTCTATTGCGTCTACAGCGAAAAGGACAAGCCCTCGCCGGAGCTGACCGCACAGCTTAAAAAAGCAGGGTACAAGATCGTAATCAAGAAATGAGGGGAAGCAGCGAATGGGCACGCCGAGAAAATACTACGCTATTTACAGACGTGATACCGGCGAGCTTGTCGCCGACGGTACAGCCGCGGACTGCGCCGAGCAGATGGGAGTAAGTATGAGTTATGTATATTCGCTTATCAGTAATGCTCGGAACGGCAAGCGGACGGAGGGAAAGACCTACAGATTATACGAGGAGGATTACTGATGACATATAAGCCGCTTTACGGCTACAGCTTCGAGCCGCCGGAGGACGTGATCATCGCTCACTGTACCCGCTGCGGGGGCGAGATCTACGAGGGCGAGGAGTTTTATGACTCTCCCGACGGCACGCGCCGCCTCTGCGAAGACTGCATAGACGACGAATGGCGAGATCTCAGCACGGCGGAAAAGGCCGCGCTCCTCGGTTTCGAAAGAGGGGAGGTTGAAGATGGAAGAACGCACGATGATTGAGTGCGCTGCGCCAGCAGACAGGGACGCCCTCGCCGTGATCCTCGTCCGCAATGGGTACACGGTGCGCGTCGTGAAGAAGAAAAACCCTACGGGCTCCAGGACGATATCATACGTCGAATACTGGAAAGGGGGCGGCGCCGGTGAACTGCGCTGAGTGCCCCTACGCTGTAAGAACGGAATGGCCGAAGACACGGGATGCGCTTGTGTGTACCCTCGGCTGGAACGGGCGAAAGCGCGTCGTCGCGACGTTTCCACAAAACGTAACCACGCCTGAGGTCGAAGCTCCGGCGTGGTGCGAAAAAGAATAGGAGGTAAAAATGGGAATACCAGTTTTAGTAATCGGAGAGAGCGGGAGCGGGAAGTCGACCGCTCTCAGAAATTTCAAACCTGAGGAGATCAGCGTTTTCAACGTGGCGTCAAAGCCGCTGCCGTTTCGGGGCAAGCTCCCCGTGATGAACGGCGCAAGCTATCCGTCGATAAAGGCGGCTTTGGCTAACCCCGCCAAAAAGGCCTACGCCATCGACGATAGCCAGTATCTGATGGCGTTCGAGGCTTTCGACAAGGCTCAGGAGAAGGGCTACGACAAATTTACCACGATGGCCGTAAACTTCGCCGACCTCGTCCGTTATACCGTTCTCCGCGATCTTCCGCCCGACATCGTCGTTTATTTTCTGCACCACTCCGAGGAGAACGACAGCGGGAAGGTCAAGGCCAAGACGCTCGGAAAGATGCTCGATAACCAGCTTACCCTTGAGGGGCTTTTCTCGATAGTCCTTTATTGCAAGGCCGACAATGACCGGCACTTTTTCCTTACGCAGTCGGACGGCCGAGTGACCGCAAAGAGCCCGATGGGTATGTTCGAGACCCCCACCGACGAGGCGGGCGAACTCATCGCCGGATGCATCGTGGAGATCGACAGATGGAAGGTCGCGGACCTCGACACACTGTGGGTGGACGAAAAGCACCGCAGACAGGGGCTTGGCTCCGCTTTGATCCGCGAGCCGTTGACTGCCTGCATTGTCCCCTCCTCGAAACGTACGCCCGTAAGCAATGCAGATACACGGGAGAATACATCGTCGTTGAAAAGGCAACGGGTGTTTTTTGCCCGTTCAAACTCACAAACGAACAGAGAGACAAAATATTACTTGCAAAGGAGATATAACAAATGAAACCTATAAGAAACTGGGAGAGCGTAAAAGAACCGAGCAACACGAGAGAGAACCTTCCGGCAGGCGGCTACGTGTGCGAGATCCTCAAGGCGGCCGAAAAGCCGAATAGGCAGAGCCGCGGAACACACCTCGAGATCCTAGTCGAGATCTGCGAAGGCGAGCGCAAGGGCTTTTTCACCACCGACTATAACGCTCAGACGGGCGAGCAGAAATACTGGGGCGGCGTCGTAAACCAGAATATTCCCGACGAGCTGAGCGACAAATACGCGCAGCAGGCGAGTTTTTTCCGCCGCTTCACGAACGCCGTCGAGGACTCTAATCCCGGTTATCACTGGGACTGGAACGAGGCGGGGCTCAAGGGTAAGAAGATAGGCGTGATCTTTGCCGCCCGTGAGAAGGAGTCGAGTAGGGGCACGGTATACACCGTCACGAACGCCGACAGCGTCGTTTCCGTCGACGTTATCAAGAGCGGAAAGTTCAAGGTGCCTGAGCTCAAGAAGCTTGAGCGCTCTTCCGGATCCTCTTACGGCGGCGGATATAACGACGTTCCGCCGCACACCGACGCCGACCTTCCGGCGGGATTTTAACGGCGAATGCACCCTTTAGACGTTATGGACGCCCTCGACGGTATAATTCTGCTGATCGACACAAGAGAGCAGGATACATCGCTTTTCCGCTCGAGGCTACGGGATTTCCCCCGGCACGAGCGTGAGAAGCTTGACTTCGGGGACTACTCAGCAAAATTCCCCCTTCCAGAAACGGAGGGGGGAGGATTTTTCACCCTTGCCGGGCGGGTATCGGTAGAACGGAAGATGAGCATTGACGAGCTCTGTCAGTGCTTTACGCACGACCGCGACCGATTCGAGCGGGAGTTTGAGAGGGCGAAAGCCGCCGGAGGCCGCGTTTATTTGCTCGTAGAGAACGCAAGTTTCGAGATGATGTATGCGGGCAAGTATCGCTCGAAAATGCGGGAGAGCGCCCTTATCGCGTCGCTGCTTGCATTTTTAGCGCGGTACGATTGCCGGCTTATTTTTTGCAAGGCAGAAACGACCGGGCGGCTTATAAAAGATATTCTTTACCGCGAGGGCAAAGAGAGACTTGAACACTTAGGAGATTCGAGCGATGGAGGAGAGCAGACGAAAACCGAGACAGATTGAGGAGAATCCGTATCTGCGGAATCAGATCACGTTTTACGCGAACTGGTACGCAGACGCGCAGGCTTTCAGGCAATCCGGCGACGAAGCAAGTGAGCTTGATTTTTACCGCGGGATAATGGAGGCGCATTTTGAGGGAACGCTCCCCAATATGACCGATGAAGCTTATAGCAAAGTACAATCTTATTTGCCTCACGTCCGAGCCTCTGCCTTGCGGAGCCAAAATGCTATTAAGCAGAAGACACACAAAGGCGGAGCCCCGAGGGGCAACATGAACGCAAAGAGAGAGCCAACCGAGCCGAAGGACGAGGAGTTCGCGGCAAAGAAGCGCGAGGCCCTGGATAAGCTGAAGGACTGCTGAGAGGGAGGTAAACGCTATGTATTACGTTCCGGAGAGCGGCCCGGAATTTACAGCCCTATACTCGGCAGACGCCGAACGCTCTGTTATCGGCTCTATGCTCATCGACTCGGCCTGCATCCCCGCCGTATGCTCCGCGATAACGCCCGCCGACATTTATCTGACGCCGAACAGGGATATATTTGAGGCCATCTACTCGATGCAGGCCGCCGGGCAGACAATCGACGCCGTCACCGTGCTCAACACGCTCCGCGCGACGGGGAAGGCGGACGACCACACGAGGGACTATCTCGTCTCTCTTATGGAGCTGACGCCTACCGCGGCGAACGTCAAGGAGTACGTTGAAATCATCAAGGAAGACCGCGACAGGCGGAAGCTCCGAAGGATCGCAGACGAGATATACGACGGCATTACGAGCCGGAAGGACGCGCGGGCTCTCTCCGCCGAGGCGTCCGAAGCTCTGAACTCGCTGAGCGTCGAGGCAGATGAGAAGCGGGTCAAGAGCACCGTCTCGGCCCTCGCCGACTGGTACATATGGCACGAGACCTGTAAGCGCGATCCGAGCAAGGCCTATGTCCGGACGGGTTACGAAATGCTTGACGAGGCCCTGGGCGGCGGCTTAAGCTGCGGCAACTTTTTCGTTCTCGCCGGGCGGCCGGGTATGGGCAAAACGACCGTCGCGCTCAATATCGCCGAGCGCATAGCCAGGCGGGCACCGGTGCTCTTTTTCTCGCTTGAGATGAGTACGATCCAGATAACCGCTAAGCGGATTGCTCGCGAGACCGGCTACAACGTCTCACACGTCCTGACCGGGCGGCTCTCTGACGATCAGCTCGCTAAGGCAACGGAGGCGATGCGCCGCCTCTCGACCTCTCAGCTCTATATTGTGGACGAGCTCGAGGGCGGCATACCGGAAATCGAGAGCATCGCCCGCTCTATGCCCGGCCTCGGCTGCATAGTGATAGATCAGCTCTCATATATTACGCAGACGAGCGACGCCTTATCTGTTAGAGACGCGACAACACGCGCCTCTAACGCCATTAGGCGCCTCGCGCTAAAGCTCGGAGTGCCGATCCTGCTCCTGTGCCAGCTCAACCGTGAGAGCGCCGCGGGCAAGTCAAAGCGCCCGAATATGGCTCAGCTCCGCGAAAGCGGCGCCGTCGAGCAGGACGCGGGCGGGGTAATTCTACTGCATCGCGAGGGCTACTACTCCGACGCCGAGCAGCGGCCGGACACCGAAGACATCGAGCTTATCGTCGATAAAGCCCGCTTCGGCGGCCCCGGCACAGTAAAGCTCCGATGGGACGGACGCGCCGGATCGCTCGACGATTATTAATAATTAATCCCGGGAGGTGTACGCCTCTCGGGATATTTCGTTATTTTCCCGCCAGCCCTGCGCCGTTAAGCTACAAAACTACTTTTTGCTTTTGCCGACAAGTTACACCCCCAAAGCCTAAACGCGCTAAAATCGCCTTAAAATCGCTTGTAGCGCTGAACGCAAAAAAGCCCGGAGAGGGGTTAGCTCTCCGGGGGTGGTGCTCTATCCGATTGCAACGAGTCTTTCAGCGCCCATCTTGCGGCTTACGATGTTCCCGCTCTCGGACTCTCTGAGCATGGCGGTTATTGTTTTGCCGGTCTTGCTGGGGAGAAGGTCGAGGACAACAGAAGTGTAACCGTAGTTCCAGCAGATCACGTCGCCGGGCTTGAGGTCTTTAACGGGCTTTGCGGGCTGCTGCCCGTATATGCCCTGAAGCTTTAACGTTTTTGTTATCTTTTTCATTTTTCTTTTCCTCCTGTTTTTTTTGTTTGTGGTTGCCCTTAAATTATTTGGTAAAGGTCACCAATTTTTTCAACGGTAATGCCATAGGCGGCGGCGGCTGCCTTAACTGCGTCAACGCATCGATAGCGTCGTCCATCAACCGGAATGACCCGTCCCGTGCTCGTGACGCGCTTGATCGCGCAAGCACCCTTGAGGCCGATCGTTTCGATCGCATAATACTCGGCTTTATTTGTGGACATTGTATTTTCCTCCTTGACTTTAATACCGCCTCGGTTTACAATGGGGTTACCCGGGAGGGGGCGGTGTTTCCCTCCCGGACCCCAGTTTACTGTGAGAGGTTACTGGGGCTTTTTTATTTCTTGCAGTCGGTCGAGCTCTTTGAGGAGCTCGTCTTTTGTTTTTGACTTCTCAGCTATGATTTTGATTGCTTCGATTAGTATGTGGGTCTGTTCATTTGTCATTTGGTTTACCTCGAACGTGGATTTGTTCACCGCGCTTGACCTCCTTTCGCCTATGATTATATGCTGTTTAACCGCATACGTCAAGCGTGCATTTTAGACAAAGTTTAACCGTGGATTTTGTGCAAACTATACACTGTACAACCGTATACAATATATGTTATAATTTCGGCGTGGAGGTGATAATATGGCAAAATCTGAGGCGCAAAAGCGCGCTAATAATAAATGGGACAGCGAACATATGACCGTCTTGGGCTGCAAGCTCCGCAAGGAGGACGCCGAAGCTTTTAGGACAAAGTGCCGCGAGCGCGGGACTTCTCCGAATGCTGTCTTTAAGGAAGCTATCGAGAGGTTTATGAATAAAGAAATGTAAATATTTCCCAAAAACAACAGCAATGGTAATGGCAATAATAAGGGTAAGGGTAAGAGAAAGAGGAAGAATAAGGATAATTATCTATATTATTCCTTATTCTTAAACCTTTACCTATATCCGGCTTCGCCGCTTTTCCCCTTCCGGGGAAGCGCCGAGCCGGTTTTTTGCTTGTCAAGCCATTATTACCATAAACCCAATATTCATAAGCCTATACCTTATACTCGCGTTTGATTTTTGCTTTGCCTTTATGTAAACTGTACTCAAAAAGGAGGGGAGCTTATGTCAACTAAGGCTTATAACTGTATACTTACACCCGAAGAGCTTGAGACTAAGCTCAATGAATTTATCGCATATTGTGAGGATAAAAATACACCTCCGAGTGATTATATCCTGATAGACGTTATCGGGGTGAGTGAACATACGGTATCGCGATATTTTGAGTATGCAGATGTTGTTATACCCGAAGATGTAACAGAAGAGGAAAAGGCGATTATCGTAAAAAAGAAGGAGCTTGGTGAAAAGATAAAAAAGCTCCTCCGATACAGAGAACACTATTACCAAAAGCTTATGATAGACAAGCCAAACGCTCAGAGTGGGGCGATCTTCGCGCTGAAACAGGTCAAGAATGGCGGCTGGAGCGACAAGACCGACAAGAGAGACGACGTCACAATCACGGTAAAAATCGGCAAAATGGACGCTTCCGACGCTTTCGGATAAGCCTTTCTATTCATCAATATTCATCGGCAGATTGACGGTTTTCCGATTTTTCAGCAATGAATAATATCCAAAACCCGCGAAGCCTTGATTTTACTACATTCTTCGCATTTGCAAATTCAAGATAATCATTATTTTGTTGAATGTTTAGCCCGTTTTATTCAATAATTCCATTAGCACTCGGATATTTTTCCAAATTGTGAAATTTTGGAAATGTAACACAAGGGCGGGAAAAATCTGAGGCTCGCGGGTATACGCTTGCCCCCCGGGTAGGCACCTTGATCGTGAGGGGTAGGGGGTGCCGGAAAAACAGGGGCTCCTTCGGCGTTGCCCTATATATAAGATCGCGCTCACCCATTTCCTCACTCCTCGATTTCAGGGGGGGTACCTACAAAAGAGGGGGTACGGGCGAGGAAACCGCCTCACAAAATTTTTTAGAAACTCTGGGGAGAAGTTGAGCCTATGGGGAGACCGAGGAAAAATCCGAATGTTCCGAAGACTACGGAGAAAGAGAGCCGTGCGGGGAACACGTATATAACCTGGGATCCGGGGAAGCCGAACCCGAAGCAAGAGGAGTTTTTCAAGAGCCGGAAGACCTATACGGCATACGGCGGAGCGAAGGGCGGCGGAAAGACCTGGGCGGTGATGGTGAAGGCCGTAGGCGGGGCGCTGCTCAATCCCGGTATTCGTATTCTGATTATGCGAAGAACTTATCCGGAGCTTGAGGAGAACCACATCAGGCCGATAATAAAGCTTGCGCCTCAGCAGCTGTGCAGCTATAACGGCTCGACGAGGATAATGACGTTCACGA
>ONTN01000170.1 GCA_900320765.1 uncultured Eubacteriales bacterium | reverse complement strand
GACCGAGGACGAGTGCCGCGCTCTTTTAAAGAAGGGCAACTACTTCGGCACGATGCTCGTCAAGATGGGCAAGGCCGACTGCCTGCTCGGCGGCGCGACCTATTCGACGGCCGACACCGTCCGTCCCGCCCTCCAGCTTATCAAGACCCGCCCGGGCGCTCATCTCGTATCCTCCGCCTTCATCCTCAGCCGCGACTTCGGCGAGGAGAGACTCCGCACGATATGCATGGGCGACTGCGCGATAAACCTCAGCTATGAGGACACCCTCGACAAGGAGGGTAACGTCACCTTCTCCGCCGCACAGAAGCTCGCCGAGGTCGCCGTTGAGTCCGCCCGCACCGCAAAGGTGTTCGGCATCGACCCGAAGGTCGCCCTCCTCTCCTTCTCCACCAAGGGAAGCGGCAAGGGCGGCACCGTCGCTCTCTCCGCCGAGGCGACCAAGGTCGCGAAGGAGCTCGCGCCCGAGCTTGAGATCGACGGCGAGATGCAGTTCGACGCCGCCGTATCCCCCGAGGTCGGCCAGCTCAAGTTCCCCGGCAGCACCGTCGCCGGCTACGCGAACACCTTCATCTTCCCCCTCATCGAGGCGGGCAACATCGGCTACAAGATAGCCCAGCGCCTCGGAGGCTACGAGGCCTACGGCCCGATACTCCAGGGACTTAACGCCCCGATCAACGACCTCTCCCGCGGCTGCAACGCCGACGAGGTCTACAAGATGAGCCTTATCACCGCGGCGCAGGGTTAAAACCGGTATTTTAATAGCAGGGTGGTATATGTATGAGCGATTATGAGTTCCATATAGATCGCTTCAGCCTGATGACCTCGCTTCTGAACGTTGTGAACGAGACGAGCAGCGAATCATCGGCCAATATTCTTGCGCGCTATTTCCTTGAGCATCTTTATGAGCTCGGAAAGCTCAACATATACGACGTTGCCGAAGACTGCTATATCTCAAGATCTGGAGTTCAGAGGTTCTGCAAGGCGATCGGCTTCGATACCTTTTCAAACCTTAAGGTGAATTCGCCAGTCGAGCTTACCGTGCATCAGGGGGCTATCATAAGCTACGCGAACCGACCCGACTTCCGGCATTACGCCAGAGACGCTATGGGCGAGATGATGCGCGAGATCGAGGAGCTCTCCGACAGGCAGGATATCTCAGACCTTGCCCGCCGCATCCACGACTGCCGCAGGGTCGTACTTCTGACGGCGGAGTATTCGAGCATGGCGCCGCGCAATCTCCAGCAGGAGCTGATGGCGATCGGCAAGCTCGTCTCCCTCGTTACCGATTCGCACACGGATTTCACCCTTCTCCGTTCGCTCGGAGAGGACGAGCTGCTGATAGTCTGCTCGGCCACGGGGAACTACGCCTACGCCGCCCAGGAGCTTATCGGCGAGCTGCGGCTTCCGTGCAAGGCGCTGATAACCCTGAGCCGCGACCCGATATTCCGCGAGAGCTACGATAAGGTCTTCTATCTGAGCGAGAACGCCGACAACTGCCAGCGCAGCGTTTATACCAAGTACGGCATGAGCTATTTCTTCGACCTTGTGTACAGCACATACCTAAAAATGTATTACCGCGCATAGAATTACCGCGCGGGGGTTCAAATTTTGAACCCCCGCGCGATTTTTGTTCTGCTATTATGGTATCAAGATAAAAAGCACAAGGGGCGGAGGCTCCGAAAATACTATGAAAGGAGAAATTTTGTGTACTACGACCACAATCCCAAATTCCCAGAAGGCTTCTTCTGGGGAGCGTCAAGCGCCGCATGGCAGGTGGAAGGCGGAGTCGGTGAGGGCGGGCGCACTCCCGCGATAATCGACCTAAACTCCAAGAAGAAAAAGCCCTTTGCGGACAATACGTTCGCAGCGGACCACTATCACCACTACAAAGAGGACGTTGCGCTTATGAAGGAGTGCGGCTTCACGAGCTATCGCTTCTCTATCGCATGGTCGCGCATTATCCCCGCTTCCGACGGCAAGGTCAATCCCGATGGCGTGGCATTCTATAATGACCTGATAAACGAGCTGAAGGCGGCTGGCATCGAGCCGATCGTCACCCTGTATCACTACGATATGCCCGTTTGGGTGGACGAAGAGCTCGGCGGCTGGCACACGAGAAGGATAATCGACGCCTTCGAGCATTACTGCCGTGTCTGCTTTGAGAACTTCGGCGACCGCGTAAAGTACTGGCTTTCCATCAACGAGCAGAATATGCAGATCTGCTACGGCGACTGGCTGGGAGTTTCCAAGGGCTGCAAGGACTGGTTCCGCGAGCAGTGGGCGATAAACCACATTATGAACCTCTGCCACGCCAAGGCCGTTATCCTCTGCCACGAGCTGGTCGAGGGCGGCAAGATCGGCCCCGTACCCGGCTACGTTCCCATCTATCCCGAGACCTGCCGTCCCGAGGATCAGATCGCGGCGATGAACGCGGAGGAGTTTACGGAAAAGGTCTGGTGCGACCTATACGCTTACCGCGAGTACAGCAACTTCATTAAAAACTACTGGAAAAATAATGACATCGACCCCGATATCCGCCCCGGCGATATGGAGCTTATCCGCGAGGCGAAGATCGACTTCATCGCGGTCAACTGCTATCGCAGCAACACGGCGAAGTTCGCGCCGCACGACGCCGAGGAGAGCGCGTACATACTGAACGCCAGCGGAGTTAAGGGAAATCTTAAATTCCCGGTCGTACCCGGGCGCTATGCCCTTACCTATAACCCATACGTTGAGTACACCGACTGGGACTGGGAGATCGACCCGTCGAGCATGCGCTATGCGCTCCGCTATCTCTGGGATCACTACCACCTGCCGATGGTCATAACGGAAAACGGCTTCGGCGCGCATGAGAGCGTCGGGCCCGACGGAAGGGTGCACGACCAGTACCGCATCGACTTCTTGCGCGATACGATCTATCAGCTCGGCCTTGCCCTCTCCACAGGAAACGGTATGGCAAAGCGCTACGGCCTCGTTTACATCGACACGACCGACGAGGAGCAGGTCGAGGCGCAGGCGAAGGGACTTACTACGTTACCCATGAAGCGCATCAAAAAGGATTCGTTCTATTGGTATTCAGATCTTATTAAATCCAACGGAAAAAATTGGGGAAAGGAAATGGTGCAAAAATAATGGCAAAAGCGGTAAAGGATTACAAGAAAATCGCGGAAGGCGTGCTCGCCTCCGTGGGCGGCGCTGAGAACGTAGCCAGCGTCAGCCACTGCATGACCCGCCTTCGCGTCAAAGTTAAGGACGCGGGCAAGGTCAAAGTTGAAGAGGGGAAGAAGATCCCCGGAGTTCTGAACCTCATCGTTCAGAACGGAGAGTATCAGTACGTTATCGGCCAGGACGTCCCCTCCCTTCACGAGGAGTTCACGAAGCTCGGCGATTTCGAGAGCGGCGGAGCCGTTGAGGACGACGAGGCTCTCAAGGCGGACACCCAGGCGAAGAAGGGCCGCGTTCTCAACAAGGCGATGACCTTTGTCGGCGGCACGTTCTCGCCCATCATCCCCGTCCTCGTTGCCGGAGGTCTTACCGGCGCTGTGCTCACCCTGCTCACCACCTTCTTCGGAGTCACCCAGGATTCCGGCACATATCAGATAATCTACGGCATAAACCAGGCGACCTTCTACTTCCTGCCGATCTTCATCGGCTTCTCCGTCGCAAAGCAGCTCAATTCCAACCCATACCTCGGCGCATTCCTCGGCGCTATCCTGCTCTTCTCCGGCATCAACGGAGTAGAGGGGCTTAATTTCTTCGGGATCCCCGTAACCGCCGTGAGCTATAACAGCACCGTGTTCCCCGTTATCCTCGGCGTTATCTTCATGAGCTTCATCTATAAGTTCCTGCAGAAGCATCTGCCCGTCTTCCTCCGCACGATTTTTGTTCCGCTCATCACGATGCTCATCACCGTTCCCGTAACGCTCATCGCCCTCGGTCCCATCGGCGGCTGGCTCGGATCCATTCTCGCAAACGGCGTCTATGCCGTCTACAAGGCAGTTCCCCCGATCGCCGTTATGCTCATCGGCTGCCTCACCCCGTGGCTCGTTTTCTTCGGCATGAACAACGCGACCTATCCCATCGTATTCGCCCTCCTTGCTGAGGTCGGCTCCGATCCGCTCATCTGCACAGGAATGGCTCCCGCGAACGTCGCCGTCGGCGGCGCCTGCCTTGCCATCGCGCTCAAGAGCCGCGATGCAGGCCTCAAGGGCGTCGGCGTCTCCGCCGGCGTGACCGCCCTCTGCGGCATCACCGAGCCCGGCGTTTACGGCGTTCTCTTCCCCAAGCGCTCCCCGCTCTACGGCGCAATGATCGGCGGCGGTCTCGGCGGCCTTCTAGCCGGCTTCCTCGGTATGACGCAGTACGTCATCTCCACCCCCGGCTTCATCTCTCTCCCCGCTTACATCAACCCGGACGGCACCCCGCAGAACCTGATCTATTCGATAATCGTTATGGTCCTCGCAACCGTGGTTTCGTTCGTCGCTACCTGGTTCCTCTATAAGGAG
>ONTN01000069.1 GCA_900320765.1 uncultured Eubacteriales bacterium | reverse complement strand
GAGCGTCGTAATCGTCGAGCGAGGCGTCCTCCTCGTCGTACATATCGGTATATATGTAAAGTACATAATCCTCGGCCGTGTACTCGGCTGAAAGGCCGGTCTCGGTATCGTTTACCTCCATATTCTCCCACATTACCGAGGGAAGCTGCATCTCGAGGCTGTGCCCGGTGGAGAGAGCCGCGGTGCCGTCCTCGAAGCCTTCAACTTCGCCCGAGGGATCAGGCTCTTCCTCATAGCTCCTTCCGCTCAGCTCGGAGAGCGGCTTGTTCACGTTGCGGCTAACTGTATCCACCATCTCGATGGGTATCGCGAGGTTAATGTTCTGTCCGCCGTCGATATAGGCGCAGTTTATGCCCAGGACCTGACCGTATTTATCCAGAAGCGGGCCGCCGCTGTTGCCGTGGGAGATCGCGGCCGTATGCTGAACGTAATACTGACCGTCAAATTCCCTCGATGCGGAGGAAACAACTCCGTCGGAGAAGGTGCCGGAGAAGCCGAGGGAGCTTCCGAGCGCGTAGACCGACTCGCCGGTGACGACCTTCGCCGTTCTCCTTACGAGGGGCTTGTAGCCCTCGGCTCCGGTCTGAAGAATGGCTATGTCAAGGTCTGCGTCGTACCCCAGCACGTTCATTATGCTGTATTCCTTGCCGGTTGAGGTGGTGACGTATCCCCAGCTCGTGCCGTCGATAACGTGGTAATTCGTTATTACCGTGCCGCTGTCGTCGTCAAAGAAGCCCGTTCCGGTGTAGTAATAGCTTTCGGAAACGAAGGCCGTGATCTCGACGGTAGACGGGAGGGCGAGGGCGTATATCTCCTCAGGCGCAAGTGCGGTGGGGGTCGCCGGCGTGGGCTCGGGCTCCGGTTCCGGCTCGGGTTCCGGCTCAGGCTCGGGAGTTACTGGCGTGGGCTCGGGCTCCGGCTGCGCCGGGGTGGGTATATCGGTCTTCTCTATTGAAGATAAAAGAAACTTCTCATCATCTTCATTTATATAATATAGCTTTTTCTTCTGCTTCTCGACCTTGAAGTCTTCGCCCTTTGTGACCTCGTATGTGCCGTCTTCCTCGTTGAATTCATAGTTTTTCTTCGTGATCTCGTTGCCGTCCGCGTCGTACCAGGTTATCTGGCGGGACTGGACCCGGAGATAACCCGCAGGCTCTCCGTCCTCATCCTCAAGGGAATAGTACCCGGTCTCAAGAAGCTGCTCGATCTCTTCCCTCTCCCCTTCATTGCCGGGAGCGGCGGCGCAGCCCGCGAGCATTACAAGGGCAAGCGCGATGCAAAGAATCTTTTTCATTTCAATGCTCCTCTCAATTGATTCTCAATCGGCAGTCTGCTCCGTGGGATAATCCGACTTGCCGGTGAGCTTTCTCTTTATTATCTTGCCCATTCGCTTCAGAGCGTATGGTGCAACGAGGCCCATCATCTCCTCCGCCGTGTGCATATCGCTGGCGTGCGGCAGATCGCGGGAGAGGTGTATGGCGTCGAACTGGCATCTCGTGGTGCAGAGGCCGCAGCCGACGCACTGGTTTAAGTCGACCACCGTGGCACCGCACTTTAGGCAGCGGTTCGCCTCGGTCTTCACCTGCTCCTCGGTGAGCGGGAGTCTCAGATCCTCGAAGCTCTCCCTCGCCTCTCCCGCTCTCTCGCCCGGGCGCTGGCGTTCGGCGTTATCGTAGCTCTCTACGCGGATATCGTCGCGGTCGAGCTCGATAAACTTGCGGAGATCGCGGCCGATCGTGAGGCTCTGTCCCGGGTGGACGAAGCGGTTAATCGATACCATAGCCTCCTTGCCGTCGGCTATCGCGTCTATGGCAAATCTCGCCCCGTGGAATATATCGCCGCCGACGAAGATATCGGGCTCGGCGGTCTGCAGCGTGACCTCGTCGGCGACGGCGGTGCCGTTCGGTCTCAGCTCGACCTTCGTTCCCTTAAGAAGGTCGCCCCACTCCGCGCTCTGCCCTATCGCCATAAGAACGCTGCTCACCGGAACCGTTATCGTATCGTTTTCATCGTAGACCGGGCGGAAACGGCGCTCGGAATCGTAAACGGAGACGCATTTTTTGAATACGACGCCGGTGACTTTCCCGTCCTCAGTGAGTATCTCCTTCGGACCCCAGCCGTTTTTAATCTCGATCCCCTCGCGGAGGATATCCTCGACCTCGTCCTTCGCCGCCGGCATCTCTCCCCTCTGTTCGAGGCAGAGCATCGTGACCTTGCCCTTAGTGCAGCGAAGCGCCGTTCTCGCGACGTCGGCCGCTACGTTTCCGCCGCCTACGACTACTACGTCGCCCTCAAGCTCGGCTTTTCCTCCGATATTCACGCGCTTTAAGAAGCCGACGCCTGACTCGACGCCCTTCGCGTCCTCGCCGGGAACTCCGGCAAGTCTGCCGCCCTGAAGGCCGATGGCAACGTAAAACGCCTTGTATCCCTCGCGGCGGAGCTCCTCTATCGTAACGTCCTTGCCGACCTCGACGCCGCAGCGGATCTCGGCGCCCATATCGCGGATTATATCAATTTCCTTCTCAAGTACCTTTTTCTCAAGGCGGAAGTTCGGGATTCCGTTCATCAGCATTCCGCCGGGCTTTTCTTCCTTCTCGAATACCGTTACCGGATATCCCTCGGTGCGGAGGTAATAGGCGGCGGTAAGTCCTGCGGGACCTGAGCCGATGACGGCTATCTTGTAATCGTCCCACTGCTTGCCCTCGCCGTTCTCGCAGATGAACTTGAAATCGAGGGGATTCTCAAGCTCCCACTGGGCCAAAAACTTCTTTATCTCGTCTATCGCCACGGGCTTATCAATCGTGCCCCTCGTGCAGCGGTCCTCGCAGCGCTTGTTGCAGACGGCGCCGCAGACGGCGGGGAACGGGTTATCCTGCCTTATCAGGCGAACGGCGTCCTCATATCTCCCCTCAGCCGCCATCCTTATGTAGCCCTGAACGGCGATATGCGCGGGACAGGCCGTCTTGCAGGGGGAGGTTCCCGTGTCGTAGCAGTTCAGCTTATTGGTATCGCGGTAGTTCTTATCCCAGCGTTTCTCGCCCCAAACGTGGTCGATGGGCAGGTCGCGCATCGGGTATTTGACCTTCGTCCCATCCTTCTTGCAGAGCTTCTGCCCAAGCCTAGCGGCTCCCGCCGGGCAGACCTCCACGCATTTTCCGCAGGCGACGCATTTTGAGGCGTCAACGTGGGCGCGGTAGGCGCTGCGTGACATATTCGGCGTGTTGAAAAGCTGGCTCGTTCTGAGGCCGTAGCAGCTTCCGGCGGAGCAGTTGCAGATGCCGACGATCCTGTTCGGCCCGTCGAGGTTAGTTATCTGGTGGACGTAGCCCTTGCGCTCGGCGCGCTCAATTATCTCCATCACCTGTTCGCGGGTGACGTAGTGCGCGTCCTTTCCGCTCTCTACGAGGAATTCTGCTATATCGCCGACGCCGATGCACATCTGCCCCTCGATATCGCCGACGCCCTCGCCCCTTATGCGCTGAGCCTTTCGGCAGGCGCAGACCATGGTGCAGAACTTATCGTATTTATTGAGCCAATGCGAGAGGTGCTCCTGAGATACGGAGACAGTCTCGACAGGGATCGCCTTCTCGACAGGGATAACGTGCATTCCGATGCCCGCGCCGCCCTCTGGCACGAGCTTTGCCGCAAGCTCAAGCGGCTCCTGCGGGGCAAGATTGAACATAGTCGCGACCTCGGGGTGCTCGTCGGGCAGGGTCGGGTGCTCTACCATATATTCGCCGCTGCCTACGACCCACTTCGGCACCCAGTACTGGATATGCTGATCGGCGTTGTCCCTGTTCTGCTCGAGTATGCCTATCCAGAGCAGGTGGTCGATGACCTTCTGAGTCTTCTCCTCGGTCATACCGTTCAGCTCGGCGAGCTCCTTCGTGGTCTTCCCCACCCTGCGCTTTTTGAAGGAGAGCATAAACTTGACCTCTTCCTTCGTAAGCAGGCGGTCGAGGATCCAGAAATCCATATGGTTTTCCTTCATACCGCCGGGCAGCTTGCGCGGTATGTTGTCCGTTATCATAACGGCGAGCTTCTTTAAAAGCTTCGCCTTTTCAGGGTCGGAGCATTTGTGCTCCGTGACCGGATAGTCGCGCTCATTGACGTGGATATTCGGATTGACTTCTTTTACCATTCTCTCCACCTCTTTGCAAAAATGCACCGGGAAATGCGAAAATTCTCTCTATCTATACATTATATACTATACACCGCAAAAAATAAAGAGCATTTTTATCTCTTTTGCCCCACAGCGTAATCGAAAAAAATAAAAAATTGCGCTTGACAATTCCGGCGCTATGCTGTATATTAATTAGGCGCCGTGATCGGCAAGTCCAGCACCAGCATACGGCCGAGTAGTTCAGTTGGTTAGAACGCCAGCCTGTCACGCTGGAGGTCGAGGGTTCGAGCCCCTTCTCGGTCGCCATATGCTGCTATAGCTCAGTAGGTAGAGCGCATCCTTGGTAAGGATGAGGTCCCCAGTTCGAATCTGGGTAGCAGCTCCATAAAAAGCCCGGTTTTCGAAAGAAAATCGGGTATTTTTATAACTTTTTCGGCGTTTTTGATTTTATGCCATTTTCAAAGGATTGAGCAAAGGATTGAGGTAGCCCCAAAATTGAGCATTTCATACAGTAGTAGGCATAGAAAAACCGCCCGGATTTTATCCCGGACGGCTTTCTTTATATCGTCGTCAATGGCTCTTAACGATGAAATACATCTAAAAACGGCGCGGCAAGGTTGCTGTAGCTTTTACTCATTGCCGGATTGCGATTAGTACGGCGCAGAATATCAGTCAAGCCGTCAAAGGCTGCAAGATACTGGCTTCCGCTGTAGCGTACCCCAGCATTGGCAACATTGCGCAGAACGCTGGCGGCCTCTCTGTCGTCTTTCAACTTTTCGGCAGCTTCCCCGGCAGAATGAGCGATCAAGCGTCGCATTGTCGGGCTGCTGGCCTCATTGAAAAGCCGGGTATACTCTGCCGGAGTGAGAATCCCGGAGTTCAAAAGCGTCAGAACGTCGTGGTCAATATCGGCGGGACGCGCCGCAAACTTATCACTAATTGCCTTCTCTAACTCGGTTCGCATAGAGGCTGTTTTGGCATCAACCTCCCCCGGATAATTAAACCGCATCTGTGTGTGAGCATTCCGCGCAGCTTCCAGTTTTGCGTCTGCATTTGCCACACGCGCACGGAATGCAATGGAGGATTCATCCGGCTGCTGCTTCATGTTTCTGCCGGATTCAGCCGTTTTCAAGTTCTGGTCGATTTCTACAACGTGGGCGATTGCCTCGCGTGCGAAAGTATCAAAGTTGTTTGCAAAATTGTCGAACATTTTTATTTCTCCTTATTTCATAATCATAAAATGAATATCGCCTAAAACCGCTAGGGCTTCGGCCTCGGCTTCTACCCGCGATTCTCCGATATATTCAAAATATCGGTCTTTTTGTGCGTCCGAAAGCGTGTCATAATATCTGTGTTCTGCGATCAGCTCCAGCACATCTGCAAACGGTTGACGGCGTGGAGCTTCTAGCCGTGCAAGGCGTTTATACAGATTTCCCTGCATGGTTAGTCACCAGCCTTTTCAAGTTGGGCTGCAATCTCGCGCAAACTAGGCGCACCATCCTGAACAAGCCCCATCCGGCGCAAGTATTCACCGATTGCGGAGTAGTATTTCCTCTCCATCACGTTGTCGGCGTTGTCCGGGGTTTCTGCGTATAGAGCTAACAGGCTTTTTGATAGTTCGTCCATTGTCGCCCAGCTCGATGAAAAATCTTCAAAGCTGGGGATTGTGGAGACGGCTATTTTCTGCTCCAGTTGTTCAATTCGTGCTTTTATGTTTGTCATACAGTCGCCTCCATGCCGCAATATTTAGCCGTGGATTATAAATGATTCTAGACCGTTTCCGTGGCCTGTGGCGCACGATTACGCCGTATCTAATCATTGTGTCAGCCATCGTCTACAACTCCTTCGGCGGCTTTGAGCGCCCTCTCACGAAAAGCCGATAAGAGGCGGTCAAGGTCTGCCATGTTGTTACCACTCAGAACGCGCACAAAATCATAATTGCCGCTCTGTAGCATTTCTGAAACAGTAGATTTCTTTTCGTTTCCGTCACTGTCAACCGTTAAGATTATGAGCGGGTCTGTCCGTCGGCTGGCCTCTAGCAGTTCGATTCTTGATAAAACTGATTTCATGCTTCATCCTCAAAATCGGAGAGATCGACATAAATGCCATTTCGCGCGTGATTTGCTGGGCGCGGCTGATAGTATGTTTTTACGTTACCATCGGCATCATATTCACCCAAACAGACTACAAGCTCCAGGTCGCTGCCTGTAATGTCTTTTTCCAGTTTGGCAAGCCGCGATTGAATGCTCATGTTTCAACCTCCTGTGAAGCAGCCTCCAGCGCACACAAACGGCGCTCCAACTCGGCGGTAGAGTAATAGCGCAGACAATGACGCAACAGGCCATCACAGGCCGCTAGGCGCACGCTGGCGGCGTTTTGTTCATCCTCCATGATTTCGGTCATTGTTTCCGTTGCCGCTTGTAAACGCGCCGTCATCGCTGCCGTGGCCTCTTGCAGTAAGTCTCCGCGCTGGCGGTCGTACTCTGCGCGGAAAGAATCATCTTTCAGTCTGTTGCGAATCGTGGACTCGCTTATATCGGCAATTTGTGCAGCCTTTCGAACACTCCCGGCAGTCAGCAACGCCGCAAGAATTTTCTCGTCGTCGATCTTTGACACATTCTTCACCCCCTATTTTTGTAGTAATAATCCGCAAAAGTCGGGAAAAAGGATTCTTCCCCATGGCATACCCTCTTTCAGTTATCAAGCTCTCGTAACAGCTGCGCAGCACCTACCCTGTCGGTGGGCGTAGCGTCTACATCTCGCAGAATCTCCGTCAAAGTTGACCGCACGATTTTCCAGCGGTCACGATTTGTAATGGGTTTTTCGTGGTTCTTTCGTCCGGCTTTCCGCGCCGGGATCGTTTTCATTTCGTCCATGTGTATTTACCTCCAAATAATGATTATTTAAACCTTTTCTTAGACTGTGCCGAATGTGACTTTTTTCTGTGA
>ONTN01000020.1 GCA_900320765.1 uncultured Eubacteriales bacterium | reverse complement strand
ACTCTCTGTAAATTGTATCTTAAATCCTTTCGGATCTAAAATCTCATTCACGAGTCTAATTTCTTAGCTCTCAAAAGAATCTTTGTTTGAACTCGACTTCCTCAGTCGAGCCCGCCCTCTTTTCTGGTGCTTTTCTCGCTTACATTGTTTAATTCGCAAGGTGCATTCTTTCCCTCCGCCCTCTCAGGCGGGTGGAACATCAGATTACCACATCCGATCCGATTTGTCAAGAAAAACTTCTTGATGTTTCAGGATTTTTTGTGGTGCTCTGTGCTGTCCTCGCGGACAGCTTTGACAATATACCATCAGTCAATTCAAATGTCAACACTTTTTTTCGTTTTTTTCTGATTATTTCTTTCTTTGTCATTTTGGATACTTCTGATGCTTATTATACCCTGTTTGCTGAAAAAATGCCCTTTAGCGCTTTTACCCGTAAAATTGCGGACGGGCGTTTCTGCCCGCCCGGCTATATTACACTATCATCGGCTGAAGCTGTCTGCCCTCAAGCGCCGCGAGCGCGGCTTCCTCGAGCTTATCCCAATGTGCAACGAGGCTTGTAGGCTTCTTTTCCGGGTCGTCCTGCCCGAATGGGACAAAGTAGTAGTTTTTCCTGTTTAATAGCTCGCCTATGTTTTTCGCGCTTCCGGATAGGGCGTCGTTCGTCGATACTCCTATTACAACCGGTTTTCCGTTTCTCAGATGTGCCTTTACCGCCATTGTGACCGCCGTATCCGTTATGCCGTTCGCAAGCTTTCCGAGTGTATTACCGGTGCAGGGCGCGACCACGAGAACGTCGAAGAGCTTTTTCGGCCCTATCGGCTCCGCCTTCGTCACGGTGTCTATTACTTCGCGCCCCGTGTATTCTTTTAATCTTCTTTTATGCTCCTCCGCTTCCCCGAAGCGGGAATCCGTTTCAGATGCCGTATCGCTCATTATAGGATGAACGTCGTATTTTTCGCTGAGGTCCTTTGCGACCTCAAGCACCTTCTCATAGGTACAGTAGGACCCGCAGAGAGCAAGCCCCATCTTTATTCTGCTCAACCCGAACACTCCCGTTCGTTTACAATATTATATATTGTATCCCTAATCGCCATTGCAGCCGAGCGCGGCGCTGCCCTGCCCGGAAGACCGGGAGCGAACATTGACCTGACGCCGAGGGTTGTCGCCTCATCCGGATCGTGGCCGAAGGGACTTGAAGCGAGGTCGAGGATGATAGCTTCCTTTTTCATTGACCGGAGGACCGAAGCGTCGATTATCCGCGCGGGCACGGTGTTGACGAGTGCGTCCGCCTCGCGCGCGCAGAGTCTCAGGTCTTCGGTGCGGCACCAGTCGCAGCCGAGCTCGCGGACGAGAGCAAGGTCTCCCTCTTTTCTCGCCGTTACGGTGACCTCAGCCCCGAGAGCCCGCAGCTTCACCGCGAGGAGCTTTCCAATTCTTCCCGCTCCGGCGATAACTATTTTTGAGTCAGCAAGGGCGATCTCCATCTCGCTCATCAGTATTCGGATTGCTCCCTCAGCGGTAAGCGCAGCATTTTTAACCGTTAGCTCTTCCCTGCGAAAATAATCGGTCACCGGAAACGGAGTCTCAGTCTTTACAGCGCCACCGAGCACGAGGGTCTTATCGCCTATATAAGGCTTGAGCTCCTCGAGAGCTATGCTATTTTCATAAAACGGTGTGTTCAGCGCCCCGTCCTTTCCGAGCATTGGGAGCGGCAGAATCACGCAGTCCGCTCCGCCCAGCGCGTCAGCAAGCGTCTTCTCGTCTTCCTTTGCGCCGAGAGCGAACGACCGCACCCCGTGTCCGTCAGCTTTAAGAATATCACGCAGGCGCGCAAATCGAAGATCTCCGCCTATTATAGAATACCTCACAGTTCCTGCCCCCTTCTTCGCTTCCCTACATACTATGTGTCTAATTTAAATGTGTTCTTGACAAATCGGGGCTGAAACATTAGAATAATCCTCGGTGATAAGGTTGAAACAAGTTTCAACCATATTTGAAATAGAAGCCGTTTTTCTCGCCGCTGCTCGGCAACCGAAAAACATGGCATTTATGGCCATTCCATTTCATGGTCATTTTTGTGCCTTGAACTTCAGTGAAAGGAATGGTCATAAAAATGACTGAAGAGCGAATAGCGAGGATATCCGAGCTCACCCGCCTCTCCCGGGAGCGCGAGCTAACGGACGAGGAAAAGGTCGAGCGCGCCGAGCTGCGTCAGGAATACCTCGCGGCAATAAGGCAGAGCCTTGAGGGCCAGCTTGACAATACCTACATCGTCTCAGAGGACGGAACGAAGCGCAAGGTCGAGCGGCACGAATAAGTTAACAATGCGGGTATGGTGAAATAGGTAGACACAAGAGACTTAAAATCTCTCGGGGAAACCCGTGCCGGTTCGAGTCCGGCTACCCGCACCAGAAAAAAGCAGCCATAAGGCTGCTTTTTTCAATGATGTTTGCCCTGTCGGGCAAATGATGCTGCCTGCGGCAATGATGCCGCTTCGCTTATGATGCGTGCCTGCGGCACATAGGGGCAAACATCGCATCATTGCGTCACGAAGTGACGCAGCATCATTTCGGAGTGAAGCGGAGAAGCATCCTAAGGCGGCAAAGCCGCCGACATCATTTCCCTGTCATTAGGTTGAAACGCTCACACTTATCTTGTATAATGATAATGGAAACAATAAATTGCCAAATCGTGATTTGTACGAGTGGCTGACTGTGCGATAAGTAAAAAATGTCTTTTTTAAGGATGATTACATATCCAATAGTATTGAACATAAACAAATAGTGCCTGAATATATTGGGTTTTCTCATATTCGCTGTTTATGGTAAAGACTTTTTGAGAACTTTGATGTAGATTAAAGCCATCACAAAAACGGAGGCAAATTGATGGATATGGTAAAGATGGGAAGCTTTCTGGCAGAGCTTCGAAAGGAAAATAACCTGACACAGGCTGAGCTTGGAGAAAAGCTGGGAGTGACCAATAAGACCATCTCACGTTGGGAGACAGGAACTTATATGCCGCCTGTTGAAATGTTGGAAGAGCTTAGCCACATGTACAACATGACCATCAATGAACTTCTGAGTGGTAAAAAACTATCTACGGAGGAATATAAAGAGATGGCAGAATCAAACATCAAAGAAACCTTGAAAGCGAGTACATTCGGCTTAAAGGAAAAGCAAGAGTTCTATAAGAAGAAATGGCTAAAAGATCATACAGCTATTATGGTTTTTATCGGTCTTTGTATCATAGCTGTGTTCGTTGCGGGAGCAATTATGAGAAACCCGTTAATTGGATATACAGCTATTCTAATGTTGGTTTTAGCACACGGCTGGAGAAACAATACCATGATGACTTATGTAGAAAAGCATGCTTTTGATTAGACTAAATCAGAATAGGGCTTATCAGAGCTAAATGATATAGCTTTGCTCCAAAGATATACTGCGAAAACTATCACAGCATTCTATTAATCGTGATAATTATACAAACTCCGAGTTGTCCGGATAAAGCCGCGTATTATATTGACACTCCTTCACGAAAAAAAGCGCCCCTTGCGGGGCGATTATTCGGATATCTCGCTGATAAACGATCTAAATTCCTCATCAGTCATTATCATAAGGTCTTCGCTCTGTCCACGGCGAAAGACCCACTTGTTTTCTCCGGGCGTTGCGAGCACGCAAAGCGCGTCCGGATCGTGAAAGCCGAACTTTTCATATTCCTCAACGTGCCCGCTGATCTCTCTCAGCTTTCTGCCGTACTCCGCGTAGGCGGGGTAAGATCCCAGCCGTGAGCACGCGGAATAAATGCCGCCGTAGTACCAGAGCTGCTTTCTCGGATCTGGTTCCGCGAATCTCTTCCACAGGTCTTCCCAGATCGTGAGGTAGTCGCTCCAGATCGAGCGGAGATTTGCCAGCTTGTCCGAGAATATCACAATGAGCTCATCATCCTCCGCGTCTTCGATTCTGTCGAGCGTTTCCCTCTTTCGGATCTTCCACGTCTCTTCGGGCGGCAGTTCACTTCTCTTGTTTTCAGTAGCGGACAGCACCAGCCGAAGCACCCTGTCGCCGAAGCGTGCGCGTATATCATCTTTACCGTACTGCGTATCTTCTATGACGTCGTGCAGTACCGCCGCCGCTATCACGTCTTCGTCGTTCGTTATTGACGAAGCGATAGCCGCGGCTTCAAGCGGGTGAAGGATATAGGGTGTGGACGTGTCTTTTCTGCACGAACCGGAATGAGCCTCCAGCGCAAATGAAATTGCCGATTCGATCTTGTTCATTGTTTCTCCTCCTTTTCTGTTCTGATTAAAGTTTAACGGATACTTGCCCGATATTCCAGCAAGCAGGTCGGGAAATGATAAGCTCAAAATTCAAGTGCTACTTGAATTTTGAGCTTTTTCGGTTTATATTTATGATGTTGGGAGGTGAAGACCGTGAGCTTGGGTAAAAAAATACGGGCTCTCCGCAAAAAGGCGGGGAAAACTCAAGCACAGTTGGCTGATTTGCTGGGTGTATCATTTCAGGCCGTAAGCAGTTGGGAAAACGAAGAGTATCTTCCGGACGTGGAGAGGCTTTCGGACATTGCGGACTGTCTGGGCGTCAGCGTTAACAGGCTGCTTGAGAAAGCCGAACTGCCGGAACTTGCGCCGCGGGAAAGCCTTGCCGTTGAATCGCATATGCGCACGATGCTCAAAGCCTCTCTGCGGCAGCGCGGTTTTGGAAACGCTTTCAGGGCGCTCAGCGTTATTGACATTCACTGCGCCGGAAGTGCCGCACAGAGCCGCCGTCCGCTGCACACCGCGTGTCACGCTCTTGCGCTCGAGATAGGCAGCGATAAAGTGCTGACGCTGCTTCTTCTCGGCGGTCTGGCGCGGGAAACCGGCCTCTCCGCTTTTGATTTACAGGCGCCTTGTGAATACGCCGACGATTTGCGGCTTATTATCGAGGGCGGCGTAAACCCTGCCTCACCCGCCGAGCTGAAGCTTGCCGAGTGTATCGACAGCATTTTTATTCTCTCAACCGCCGCAATAACGCTTAGCTGCGGGGAAATAGCGCGTGAAGTCGAGAAAACGGAGAGCAAAATACTACCAATGCTGCAAACTCTCAAGAACGAAAAGCCCGAATGGAACAACGCCGTCTATCTTCTTCGCTATCAGGCGCTGGCGCTTTCCGAGGCCTACAAGAGGCTTTTGTAATTTCACAGATAAAGCTTGACACACCGCCGCGAATGAAGCATACTAATACCGTTAACTTTGTTTGGAGGAAACAGCGATGGATATCCACGAAAAGATTGAGCTTCAGTCCTGCCCCTACTGCGGCGGCGCCGCTATGCTCGAGGAGGAGCACGGCTGGTGCTGGTACGTTATGTGCATGGAGTGCGGCTCGCAGACCGCTTCCATTGAGTATAAAGATACCGAAGGCCGCTTCGGCGCTGCCGAGAGGGCTGCGCATCTCTGGAACATCGGCAAGGTTCTGCGCTCGGCAAACGGAGACTGATTTTTTCGCCCGTTCTCATAATGCAGAACGGGCTTTAGCATTTGCAGGGGGTAACATATATGGCTATAATCGGACCGGAGGACTACCTTGAGCCCTCCTGCCTTCTTTGCGGCGAGCCCTTCGGCGAGCAGCCGACGCTCAAGCCTATCCCGCAGGAGAGGATAATCGCAAAGGTCGACGAGCTGATGAGCCGCCGGGACTACAATGGTGCCGAGCGCACGCTCCTCTACTGGCTCGGCGAGGCCGACGCCGCCTGCGACAGGCGCGGGGAGCTTTTCCTGCGCGGCGAGCTTGTCGGGCACTACCGCAAGACCGGTGAGCGGGATAAGGCGTTTCAGAACGCTGACCGCGCGCTTGAGCTTATAAGCGAGCTCGGCTTCGAGGGTACGGTGAGCGCCGCGACGGCATACGTTAACTGTGCCACCGCGATGAATGCATTCGGGGAAAACGAGCGCTCGATAGAGCTTTTCGAAAAAGCCGTTCCCATCTATGAAAAGAGCGCCGCCACGCGGCCTGAGCTTCTCGGCGGGCTTTACAACAATATGGGGCTTGCCCTCGCCGCCCTCGGGCGGTACTCAGAGGCTGAGACAAGCTATGGGAAGGCGCTTGCCATTATGGGGAGAACACCCGGCGGAGAGCTTGAGGAGGCGATGACTCTTCTGAATCTCGCAAACCTCGTTGGGGCGGAAATCGGCCTTGAATCCGGCGAGAGCCGCATTTTCTCACTTCTCGACGAGGCGTGGGAAAAGCTGGACGGCCGAAAAGCCCCGCGCGACGGGTATTACGCCTTCGTATGCGAAAAATGTGCCCCCACGTTTGAATATTACGGGTACTTCCTCGCCGCGCAGGAGCTTAACCGCAGATCGGAGGAGATATATGAAAGGGCTTGAGCTTTCCCGCGCCTATTTCGAGGCTTACGGCAGGCCGATGCTCGAGGCGGACTTTCCCGCTCTTCTCCCCTGTCTCGCGGTCGGGCTCTGCGGAAGTGGCTCGGAGTGCTTCGGCTTTGACGATGAGGTCTCGCGCGACCACGATTTTGAGCCGGGCTTTATCATTTTCCTTCCCGATGAGGAGAAGCTGAGCCGCCGCGACGCTTTCCTTCTCGAGCGGGCTTACGCGAAGCTGCCGAAGGAATTTGAGGGCTTCCGCCGCGCCTCGATATCCCCCGTCGGAGGGGCGAGGCACGGGGTCGTTAGGACTTCGGACTTCTTCCGCGACAAGGTCGGCTCACCGGACGGAGTGCTGACTCTCTCCCAATGGATGACCCAGCCGGAGGAGCTTTTGGCCGAGGCCGTGAACGGGGAGATATTCTTTGATAATCTCGGCGAGGTGAGCTATATCCGCTCGGCTCTCTCAGCCTATCCGCGCGATATAATGCTTAAAAAGCTTGCGGGGCGGCTTCTTCTCGCGGCTCAGGCCGGGCAGTATAACTACCGCCGGGCTCTCTCGCACGGAGAGACCGCGGCGGCTCAGCTTGCGGCGATCCGCTTTACCGAAAACGCTATGGCCGCCATATTCCTTTTAAACGGGCGGTATATGCCATACTATAAATGGAGCTTCCGCGCCCTGCGCGCTCTCCCGAGGCTCAGCCTCGAGGCGGAGCTTTTCGAGTACCTGATAATCACCGGAAACGACGGCGACGCCGCCGAAGAAAAGGCGGACGTTATCGAATCCGTCGCCGCCGATATCATAGACGAGCTCATCTCGCAGGGGCTCACTAAGGCGACCTGCGGCGACCTTGAAAAGCACGCCTATTCGGTGAACGACTCGATTTCCGACCCGCAGATAAGAAATCTCCATATCCTTGCCGCTGTTTAACGGAGGTAAACGATGAAAATATTCGGACTTCAAAAAATGACCCTGCTCGATTTTCCCGGCCGCGTCGCCTGTACTGTCTTTCTCGGCGGCTGCGATTTCCGCTGTCCATTCTGCCACAACTTCGAGCTTGTGGACGGAACGGCAAAGCCCCTGATGACGGACGTGGAGCTTATCGGCTTTCTCGAAAAGAGGCGCGGACTTTTAGACGGCGTTGCCTTTACCGGCGGCGAGCCGCTGCTTTCAAAAGAGCTTCCCGAGCTTATGCGGAAAATACGCGCTCTCGGCTTTAAGACAAAGCTCGACACGAACGGCTACCACCCCTCCCGTCTCCGCCCCATGCTCGAGGAAGGGCTCGTCGACTACGTCGCCATGGACGTAAAAAACAGCCCGGAAAAATACGCGGAGACCTGCGGCGTAGGAAACGTCGATATGGATACCATCCGGGAGAGCATTAACGTTATTATGCGCCTTACGCCCGATTACGAATTTCGCACGACTGTCGTGGACGAGCTTCACGAAGTATCCGACTTTGAGAAGATAGGCGGGCTTATCGCGGGCGCGAAGCGCTTTTTTCTTCAGGCCTTCACAGACCGCGGCACCGTCCCCTTCGAGGGCTTCCACGCCCCCTCGAAGGAAAAGCTCGAAGCCTGCCGCGTCGCCGTTTCTCCCTTCGTCCCGTCGGCTGAGCTTCGCGGTGTGTGACCACAATATATAGGGTCAGCTTAAAAAATCTATCATAATATATTGACAATCAGCCTTGACAAGAAGCCTCCCCTGTGATATTATAGGCGCAATCGCGTTTTTCGACATCATTATGGGAGGCTTTAACCGTGTATAAAGTAATCAAGCGAGACGGAGAGCTCGTAAATTTTCAAATTGAAAAAATAAGCGCCGCTATCACGAAGGCGTTCGACGCTCTTAACAAGGAGTACCACCCCGACGTTATCAATCTCATCTCTCTGCGCGTCGCCTCTGACTTTGAGGCGAAGGTAAAGGATGGGAAGGTCACCGTTGAGGACATCCAGGACAGCGTTGAGAAGGTGCTCTCCGAGTGCGGTTACGCGGACGTGGCGAAGGCCTATATTCTCTATCGCCGCCAGCGCGAGAAGGTCAGGAACGTAAACTCCACCCTTCTCAACTACAAGGATCTTGTGGACAACTACCTCAAGATAAACGACTGGCGCGTCAAGGAGAACAGCACCGTCACCTACTCCGTCGGCGGCCTCATTCTCTCAAACTCCGGCGCAATCACCGCGAACTACTGGCTCAGCGAGGTCTATGACGATGAGATCGCCGAGGCTCACCGCTCCGCCGCCATCCATCTCCACGATCTCTCCATGCTCACCGGCTACTGTGCGGGCTGGAGCCTTAAGCAGCTCATTCAGGAGGGCCTCGGCGGAGTGCCCGGAAAGATAACCTCCTCTCCTGCAAACCACCTCTCCACCCTCTGCAACCAGATGGTGAACTTCCTCGGCATAATGCAGAACGAGTGGGCGGGAGCTCAGGCCTTCTCCTCCTTCGATACCTACCTCGCCCCCTTTGTCAAGGTCGATAACCTCAGCCAGAAAGAGGTCAAGCAGTGCATCCAGAGCTTCGTCTACGGCGTTAACACTCCGAGCCGCTGGGGCACTCAGGCTCCCTTCTCCAACATCACCCTTGACTGGGTAGTGCCTAACGATCTCAAGAACCTGCCCGCAATAATCGGCGGCAAGGAGATGGACTTCACCTACGGCGACTGCCAGAAGGAAATGGATATGGTGAACAAGGCCTTCATCGAGATAATGATCGAGGGCGACGCAAACGGACGCGGCTTCCAGTATCCCATCCCCACCTACTCCATCACCCGCGGCTTCGACTGGTCTGAGACCGAGAACAACAAGCTGCTCTTCGAGATGACCGCGAAGTACGGCACCCCCTATTTCTCCAACTACATTAACTCCGATATGGAGCCCTCCGACGTTCGCTCTATGTGCTGCCGTCTCCGTCTTGACCTCCGCGAGCTTCGCAAAAAGTCCGGCGGCTTCTTCGGCTCAGGCGAGTCCACCGGCTCCATCGGCGTCGTAACTATCAATATGCCGAGGATAGCCTATCTTGCGAAGGACGAGGCCGACTTTTACGCAAGGCTCGATACCCTTATGGATATCGCCGCCCGCAGCTTAAAGACTAAGCGCACCGTTATCACGAAGCTTCTTGAGCAGGGTCTCTATCCCTACACCAAGAGATATCTCGGCACCTTCAACAACCACTTCTCCACCATCGGCCTTGTGGGAATGAACGAGGCCTGCTTAAACGCGAGCTGGCTCCGCGCCGACCTAACCGACGCCGCCGCTCAAAAGTTCACCCGCGACGTGCTCAACCACATGCGCGAGCGCCTCTCCGACTATCAGGAGAAGTACGGCGACCTCTACAACCTCGAGGCCACTCCTGCCGAGTCCACCACCTACCGCTTCGCGAAGCACGACAAAGAGGAGTTCCCCGACATCATCACCGCGAATATGAACGGCACTCCCTATTACACCAACTCCTCGCATCTTCCCGTCAGCTATACCGAGGACGTTTTCTCCGCCCTCGATATCCAGGACGACCTTCAGACACTCTATACCTCCGGCACCGTCTTCCACGCCTTCCTTGGCGAGAAGCTGCCCGATTGGAAGGCCGCCGCGAATCTCGTTCGCAAGATCGCCGAGAACTACAAGCTCCCGTACTACACGATGAGCCCGACCTACTCCGTCTGCGCCGATCACGGCTATCTCACCGGCGAGCAGTACGTCTGCCCGATCTGCGGCAAGAAGACCGAGGTTTACAGCCGTATCACCGGCTACTACCGCCCCGTTCAGAACTGGAACGACGGCAAGGCTCAGGAGTTCAAGGATAGAAAGGTGTACAACGTAGGCCACTCCGTCCTGACCCATACTGGCCCGAATCCCGCCCCCGTGGACGAGGCTCCCGCCGTCAAGGCAGAGCCCGCTGAGGCTCCCGCGGCAAACGACGGATCCGTGATCCTCTTCAAAACGCCGACCTGCCCCAACTGCAAGGCGGCTGCCGCTCTCTTAGACAAGGCCGGCGTAGCCTACACCGCGCTGAACGCGAACGAGAATGCCTCTCTCGTCAATAAATACGGCGTAAAGCAGGCGCCCACCCTTGTGGTCGTAGACGGCGACAGCTTTGAAAAGTATCGCGGAGTATCCGATATCAAGGGCTGGCTGATGAATAAATAAAAAAAGCGGGCAGGCCGCTCAGGTCTGCCCGAATTCTTTTTAGAAACGGAGAAAAGAAAATGTACGACGTTATCGTTATAGGCGGCGGCCCCGCGGGAATGACGGCCGCGCTCTACGCTCTCAGGAACGGGAAGACCGCCCTCGTAATTGAAAAGGCGGGCTTCGGCGGTCAGATAACCCACTCGCCCAAGGTGGAGAATTACCCCGGCACGCTCTCGATGAGCGGCAACGAATTTGCCGACCGCACTCTCGATCAGATACTGCACCAGGGCGCCGATATCGAGATTGAGACCGTCGTATCCATCCGCGACGAGGGCGATAAAAAGGTCGTCTGCACCGAGGAGGGCGGCGAATACGAGGGCAAAACCGTCGTTATCGCCACAGGCGTCAAGCACCGTATGCTCGGCCTCGAGGGCGAGGATGAGCTTGTCGGCGAGGGCATAAGCTTCTGCGCCGTCTGCGACGGCGACTTCTACGCCGGCAGAAAGGTCTGCGTCGCCGGAGGCGGCAACTCCGCCCTGCAGGAAGCAATACTTCTCTCCGAAAAATGCAGCGAGGTCATTATGCTGCAGGATCTCCCCTACTTCACGGGCGAGGGCAGGCTTCAGGACGTGCTGTTCTCCCGTCCGAACGTTAAAAAGCGCACGGGAGTCAAGATAACCTCCCTCATCACCGAGGGCGGCGAGCTTCGCGGGGTCAGGATATCGGGCGAGGAAGGCGAAGAGGAAATCTCTTGCGACGGTCTCTTCGTTGCGATAGGCCTCATTCCCGAAAACGAGCCCTTCAAGGAATTCGCCGATCTCAACGGCTGGGGCTATTTTGATTCAGACGAGCGCTGCCTCACGAAAACGCCCGGCGTCTTTGTAGCAGGCGACTGCCGCTCAAAGGGCGTCCGCCAGCTCACGACGGCGGTAGCCGACGGAGCGACGGCAGCTCTTGCCGCCTGCAGGTATATTAACGAAAACTGATATGGCGAACAGCGTCCGGCAGCTTCGGCTGCCGGACGCTGTTTGTAGACAAATGACAACGCCCTTTGCCTTCCCCTTGGAGGGGAAGGTGGCACGGCGCAGCCGTGACGGATGAGGTGTAGGCGTGACAGCGCCGTAGCAAACGTTGTAAACGGCTCCGCCACCATATTGCTACGGCCACCTCATCAGTCTCGCCTTAAGGCGAGACTGCTTCCCCTCAAGGGGAAGCCTTTGGCAGCATGCCTTAGCGGGTCGCTTCCTCAATGGAAACCGTTTATGTCTCCGGCTTTAATTTTAATTTCTCATTTAGCAAATAAGCCTTGTAATCATCAACGCAATCGAAAATTTTATGTGACTTAGAATTTCCAAATTGCCGAACAAGCTCGCTAACCGGTGTATTCTTTGCAATTTTCAGGGCAGGAATATCCTCCTCAATAATTCTGCGTATAAGCTCTTCACGGTCATCGGTCAGTATGTTGCCGATTCTCCATTCAGGTTTCATGTGTGTGAAATTGAAAAACACATCATAGTTGTTGGAGATATTCAGGGTAATTTCGTCTTCATTGTGATAAATGAAAGCGGTATTATCCTGCTCAAAAAGCTCACAAAGCTCCGCCTCGGTTTTCGTTTGAGAAAAACCAAGGTAATACGGAATCAGCTCTTCGGGAATACCCTCCTTATTGATCCTACGGGAATAAAGTTTGCTGTTTTCACCTTCGCATGATCCCGAGTGAACAAAGAAAGAAAACTCCTCGCCAAAAGCATTACATCTTTCTGAAAGTCTTAACTCCTTGCTTTTTGA